>JAEUQS010000650.1 GCA_016789625.1 Acidobacteriota bacterium
TGCCCAGCAGCGGCACGAGATCGCCCTCGAGATGCTTGCACCACCTCACGATGACGATCTTGAGCACGAGGATCACGCCGATCGTCATCCCCATCACCATGTGCACCACCGTGCGCGCGGGCAGCTCGATCTGGTACGCGAGAAGGCGCGGCACCATCTGCCACATGAGCACCACGTAGATCGCGGCGTACACGAGCCCGAGCGCCCGGTGGACGCGCATCAGCCACCGTGGCGCCGAGCTCTTGTGCTTCTCCTTGTCGTACGGGTAGCCCCAGAGGTGGTACATGAGGAGCGTGGCCGCGAGGCCCACCAAGAGGAAGGCGATGCCGAGGACGGCGTTCGTCAGCGTGCTCATTTCAGCTCCCGTTTCCCGGAATCCTCACACGAGGGGATCGGCGTGGGAAAGGGAATGCAGAGCCCATTCCGCCCGCTCTCCCGCATCGCGGCAGAGCTCCGCCAGGAGACCCCTCGTGAACACGTAGTTCGGCACGAACGTCACGTGCGCGAGACGGGGAGGTCCCGGCCGCACCGAGAACGTCTCGATCTCCGGCTCGGACTGCTCGAGGCAGAAGGAGCCCAGCGAGAACTGCGCCGGTCCCTCCTCGCCCTCGCGTCCGTTGAGCCAGAGGGCCGTCCGCGGCGTCGACAGCGGCGAGCTCGCGGGCACCGGCAGGTAGAGCCGCACGAAGACGCCCGACCCCAGCTCCGGGTGCTTCTCCCGCTGCCTCACCTGCAGGAGCGAGATGCCGCCCTCTCCCGGGAAGCGCGCGGACAGCCCCTCGGGCGTCGCCTCGGCCGTGAACCCGTCGTCCATCAGGGCCTCCACGGCCTGGAGCCGCTCGGCCGGTGGCTCCCAGCGAGAAAGAGCCTCCCCCGCCGGCAGGATCTCGTGCGTCAGGAGGTGAAGCATGTCGTCCGCCTGAGGCCGCGCCCCCGACTGCGGGTGGGCGGAGAACGGAGCGCGACCTCCGGTGAGCTCGACGAGACTCGCGACGCCCATCTCCGCGTAGGAGGCCTGCACCGCAGCAGAGACCGCCGCGAGCGGCACGAGGACGCGAGCGACCTCGGGCTCGATGCGGATCGCGGACCTGAGAGACACCCGCCCCGCCTCGAGGACCAGCCCGGAGAGCGCGGGGAAGCGCATGAGCGAGGCGAGGCGCGAAAGAACCTCGGCGCCCGGCTCGCCGTCGAACGCGAGAGCGTCCGTCTCCACCGAGAGGAGCCCGTCCCGTTCCTCGAGGCGCTGCTCGAGCCGATGCGGCCACCAGGTGAGGCCTCGGGAGCCGGACGTGCTCCATTCCGGGTCGATGAGGAGGGCCTCGCGGAGCGCGTCGATCACGTCCTAGACTCTAAGCGATGCGCACGAAAGCCCTGCTCCTCCTGACCGCTCTCGCCGTTCTCTCCGTCCCCGCCACGGCCGACGAAGGCCAGTGGACGCCCGATCAGCTCGCCACGCTGCCGAAGTCCACGTGGGACTCGTTGAAGAAACGGGGCGTCACGCTCGACGCCAAGGCGCTCTGGGACGGCTCGGGCGGGGGCCTCCTCGCGTCCGTCGCGGAGATCGGCGGCTGCACGGCGTCGTTCATCTCCGGAAGCGGGCTCATGGTGACGAACCACCACTGCGCCTACCAGGCCCTCCAGCTGGCCTCGACGAAGGAGAAGAACCTCCTGCGCGACGGCCTCGTCACGCGGTCCCGCAGCGAAGAGCCTCAGGTCCGCGGCGGCGCGGCGCGCGCGCTCATCCTCACCCGCCTCGAGGACGTGACCTCTCGGGTGAAGGGCCCCGCGTTCACGGGCGCGAAGGACGACTACGCGCGGTGGGAGGCCACGGAGCGCGTGAAGAAGGAGCTCGTCGCCGGCTGCGAGAAGGACGGCGGCAAGCGCTGCAAGGTCGCGGTCTTCGACGAGGGCCTGAAGTACGTGCTCATGGAGCAGACGGAGCTCCAGGACATCCGCCTCGTGTTCGCGCCGCCGGCCGCGCTCGGGGAGTTCGGCGGCGAGACCGACAACTTCCGGTGGCCGCGGCACACGGCCGACTTCTCGTTCCTGAGGGCGTACGCCGGGCCCGACGGAAAGCCCGCGCCGTACTCCGAGAAGAACGTTCCCTACCGGCCGGCCCGCTTCCTCAACGTCTCGCAGGACGGCGTGCCCGACGGCGGCGCCGTGATGATCCCCGGCTATCCGGGCCGCACCCGCCGCTACCTCACGCAGGCCGCCATCACGAACATGGCGGAGCAGTTCTATCCGCTGCGGGCCGAGCACTACGCGGCGCTCATCGCGATCCTCGAAGGAGCCGGCAAGGGCGATCCCAACATCGCGCTCAAGGTCGCCTCCACGGTGAACAGCCTCGGCAACCGGGTCACGAACGCGAAGGGCCAGATCGAGGGCCTCCGCCGCAACCGCATCGTCGCGAAGTCCCGCGCCGAGGCGGAGGAGCTCGCCGCGTTCCTCGCGAAGGGCGCGCATCCGCCCGCCTGGAAGAACGCCGTGGGCGAGGTCGACCGGCTCGCGAAGGAGGACGCCGCGGGCCAGCCGAGGCGCTTCTTCCTGGACGAGGTCGAGGCCTTCCCCGGCTATCTGAAGTCGGCTCTCACGGCGCTCCGCTTCGCCGACGAGAGAGCGAAGGCCGATCTCGACCGGGACGCGGGGTACCAGGACCGAGACCTCGACCGTGCGCGGCTCCGCGAGAAGGACGCCACGCGCTCCATGGCCCCGGCGGCCTGGCGGAAGGGCCTCGCGTATCTCGTCGCGAAGGCGCAAGAGAATGCAGGCGAACGAGGTATCGCGGCCCTCGACGAGGCGTTCGGCCGGAACGCGAAGGCGGCGGACATCGAGGAGAAGCTGGCGGCGTGGGACAAGGTCACCGCCCTCTCCGACGAGGCGACCCGTCTTCGCAATCTGGACGCGAAAGCCGAGGATCTTCGTGCCGCGAGCGACCCGTATCTG
>JAEUQS010000658.1 GCA_016789625.1 Acidobacteriota bacterium
GGGCCGCGTCGGCCGGTGCGCCGTCGTAGCGCGTCTCGGCGTCCGCGCTGCCGTGGAGGAGCCTCACGATGCGCCCGCCCCTGACATCGATCGCGGGCCAGAGCCTGAGGGAGTCGTTCATGCGGCACCGGCCTTCAGGAAGTTCGTGAGGATCGCGCGCCCGCAGGCGGACGACTTCTCGGGGTGGAACTGGCAGCCCCAAAGGGAGCCCTTCACGAGCGCCGCCGGGAACGTGAACCCTCCGTGCTCGCAGGAGGCCGCGACGAGGTTCGCCGGCAGCCCCTCGGCGACGAAAGAGTGTACGAAGTACACATAGGGATTCGGCGCGAGGCCGCCGAGCAGCTGGCTGGCGCGGGGCCCCGGGAGGAGCTGGTTCCAGCCGATATGAGGGACGCGAATGCCCTCGGGGAACGGCACCACCCGGCCGGGCACGAGCCCGAGACCGCGATGCCGCCCGAACTCCAGGCTCTCCTCGAAGAGCAGCTGGTAGCCGACGCAGAGACCCAGAAGCCGGGCGCCGTTCGCGAGCGCAGAACGCAGTGCCGTTTCGAGACCGGAGTCGGCGAGACGCTTCCGCGCGGGCTCGAAGGCGCCCACCCCGGGCAGCACGATCACGCGCGCCTCGGCCACGCGCTCCGGGTCCGCAGTGAAGTCGACTGCGGCCCCGAGCCGCTCGAACGCCCGCTTCACCGAGGCCGTGTTGCCGACGCCGTAGTCGACGAGTGTCACGGAGTTCGTGTTCTCCTCGCGCGCGCTCATGCGGTGAGGCTTCCCTTCGTGGAGACGACGCCGGCGCCCGTGATCCGCACGGCGTCTCGGAGCGCACGGGCCGCGCTCTTGAACACGGCCTCGGCCGCGTGATGGCCGTTCCTCGCGCGGATCACGTCGACGTGGAGGTTGAGCTTTCCTCGAAAGGCCGCGCTCTTCCAGAACTCCTCGACGAGCGCGAACGGGAAGTCGCTCGTCACGAACAGGAGGTCCCGGTCCACGGGGCTTTCGAACACGATGTACGGACGGCCAGAGAGATCCACCACGGAGCGCACGAGCGCCTCGTCGAGCGGAACGTACGAGGCTCCGAAACGCTCGATGCCCGCGCGCTCGCCGAGTGCGCGGTCGAGCGCATCGCCGAAGGCGAGGCCGACGTCCTCCACCGTGTGGTGGTTGTCGATGTACGTGTCTCCCTGCGCCTCGACGACGAGGTCGAACCGGGAATGCTTGGCAATGGTCTCGAGCATGTGCGACAGGAAGCCCACGGGCGTCCTGACCTCGGCCCGGCCGGTGCCGTCGAGGTCGAGGCACAGGCGGATCGAGGTCTCCTTCGTGGTACGGACGATCTCGGCGGTTCGGGTCACAGGCACTCCTTCAGGGCAGAGAGAAAGATCTGGTTTTCCTCGGGTGTCCCCACCGTCACGCGAAGGTGGCCCGACAGGTCGCGCACCTTCACGCCGCGCTCGAGGAGGTGTCTCCTCACCCGCGAAGCGCCGCCGACGGCGAAGTAGAGGAAATTGCCGCGGGCGGGCGCCACCGCGAGGCCGAGAGCAGTGAGCGCGGCCGCGAGACCGTCTCTTTCCGCGCGGATCACGCGAACGGTCTTCTCCGCAGTCTCTCCGTCCGCGAGCAGGGCGAGCGCGAGCTCCTCGGCCGCGAGGTCCACGCTGAACGGCAGCACGCCCTTCTGGATCTCGCGGGCGAGCTCCGTCGACGCGACCGCGTACCCGATGCGGAAGCCGGCGGCCGAATACGCCTTCGAGAGCGTGCGGAAGACCGCCAGGTTGGGAAGCTCATCGACGAGCGGGAGAAGGTCGTCCTCGGGCTCGGCGAAGTCCACGTAGGCCTGATCGAGCAGGACGACGGGATAGCGAGCGGCGAGCGCGCGCACGAAGCGCCGCGAGACCACCCCGCCCGTGGGGTTGTTCGGCGAGGTGACGAGCGGGATCGCACCCTCGGGCGCCGCGAGAAAAGCGGACTCGTCCACGTCGAAGCCCGGGCCGACGCGGGGAATGCGCAGGATCCGCGCGCCCGCGAGGACGGCCATCTGATCGTAGAGAGAGAACGTCGGCGTCGGCAGCACGAGCGTGCCGCCGCTTCCCGCGAACACCGTGACGGCCGCGTGCAGCACCTCGCCCGAGCCGTTTCCGACGACGATCTCTTCGAGGGAGCGGCCGGTGGCCTTCGCGATCGCTCCCCGCAGGCGGGGCGCGCCGAACTCGGGGTACTCGCTCCAGCGCCTGGCGAGGAGCGCCGCGACGACGCGAGCCTTGATCTCCTCCGGCACGTCGAACGGCGACTCGTTGAAGTCCAGCTTGGCGCGGAGAGGAATCTCCGGTTCCGTAGGGAGCTGATACGACGTGAACGCTCCGACCTCGGGCCGCGTCGAGACGCTCATCGCGGCTTCCCCGCCCGAAGGTCCAGCGCGCGTGCGTGCCCCTCGAGACCCTCGAAGCGCGCGAGCCGCGCCGCCACGGGGGCCAGCGCGCGAGCTGCCTTTCTGGAGAACGAAACGCTCCTTCCGAAGCGGACGAAGTCGCGCACCGAGAGGCCCGAGTAGCTGCGCGCCGCGCCGCCCGTGGGGAGCACGTGGTTGGGTCCCGCGAGGTAGTCGCCGAAGGCGGTCGGCGTGTCTTCCCCAACGAAGAGCGCACCCGCGGTGGGGAGCAGGAGCGCCGCGAAGCGCTCGGCGCCCTTCCCCATCGCCTGGACGTGCTCGCCGGCGGACTCCGCTGCGGCCCGGGCCGCGGCCTCGAGAGTGGGAAACACGAGACCCAGCCCCCGAGCCGTGAGCGAGGCGCGAGCCGTTTCGCGAGTGGGGAGCGTTTCGAGGAGGCTGACGAGAGCTTGGGAAACCCGGTCTGCGAGCGCCCGCGAGCTCGTGTAGAGAAGGCAGACCGCTTCCGGATCGTGCTCGGCCTGGGCCAGGAGATCGGCCGCAATGCGCTCGGCGTCCGCGTCGGGCGAGGCGAGGATCACGACCTCGCTCGGGCCCGCGGGCAGGTCCACCCCGACGAGGCCGGAGACGAGGTGCTTGGCCGCGGCGACCCAGCGGTTCCCGGGTCCCACGATCTTCGCGACGCCCGCGACGGAAACGAGGCCGGCGATGCCGTGCGCGCCGCCCGCGAGGAGCACCGACCTCACACCGAGCGCGTGGAGCGCCCAGCGCAGCTCGGCGCTCTCGCGGTACGCGCGGGGCGGCGTCGCGACGACGATGCGCGGCACCCGCGCGACCTGCGCGGGGACGACGCCCATGAGGAGACTCGAGGGGTAGAACGCCCGCCCGCCAGGAACGTAGACGCCCACGGCATCGAGCGGCGAGGGCACTTCGCGAAACGCCACGCCGAGCGCGTCGCGAAACGCGAAGCCCTTCGGGAGCTGGTGCCGGTGGTAGGCGCGGATGCGCTTCTCGGCGACCCGGAACGCGCGAGCGAACGACGCATCCACTTTCGGAGCGGCGCCGCGGGAGGGGTCGACGACGAGCGCCTTCGGGGTCTCTCCGTCAAAGCGCGTCACCGCCCGCACGAGCGCCTCGCGCCCGCCCGCGAGAACGTCCTCGACGATCGGCATCGCATCGCGCAGCGCGGCGAAGTCCGGGGTCGTGCGGCTCTTCGCGAGCGCGAGGCGCGCAAGGCGGCCTTCCTTCCCGTTCGCGGCCAGCACTCTCAGCATGAGGAAGCGACCACCTTTCCTTGCTT
>JAEUQS010000686.1 GCA_016789625.1 Acidobacteriota bacterium
AGGAGGGCGAGCTTCCATTCGTAGAGGCCGGGCCGTCGCGACGTCAGGCGTCCGCCTTCCTCCGGCTGGACGACGAGGGAGACGTCGATGGGCAGGACCCCTATCGGAATCCCCGCCCTCCGGCAGGCCTCGTACTGGTAGGCCATCACGTCGCGCATCTCCGCCGGATCTGGCGGGAGGGCCGCCTCCAGCGAGCTTCCCTCGAGGGGCCGGAAGATGCAGACCGTGGGGAAGCCGCCGAGTCCGACGATCCGGTCGATCGCACGTTTCGTCTCGGCGTTGGGCTCGAGCCCGGCGATCAGCTCTCCCGAGACCCGGCCGGGGCCGAGCTTCTTCGCGGTGTATTCGAGCGCGTCGTAGAAGGCCTTCTGGCCCACGGTGGCGGCCTTGCCGGGACAGATGCGGGCGAAAGCCTCCGGGTCCTCGAGCTCCACGCAGAACGAGAAGTGGTCTGCTCCGGCATCGATCAGCTCGTCGTATTCGTCGAAGCACTCCCACGGCACGGGTACGGCCTGGACACCGATGAAGCCGCCCACACGCTCGCGCACGGCCTTCACGAAGGGCAGAGCCCGCATCAGGCCATGATGGGCGCGGCGCGCGGGATCGTCCTCGAATTGATAGCCCGTGTTGAAGTGGGTGAAGACGGCTCCCGACTCGGCGCGCGCGGCCGCGGCGACCTCCACCACGTCGAGGACGTCCTTCTGCCTCACCTCGTTGACGCCGACGTTCTTGCCGCTGGTGCAGAAGCGGCAGGCCGTTGGCTCCGGCTTCGTATGCCAGTAGAAGCACGAGTTCGAGAGGAAGATGCCGAGATACGTCCCCTGGAGGACGCCGACCTGCGACATCGGCGTACCGCGGGAGGTCGCGCGGCTGTACCACGCCGGCTCGCCGGGAATACGTATCGAGTACATGTCCCCCGACCGTTCGTCGTGGACGGCAAAGCCGGAATCCTGGGACGGGGCGGTCTCGAGGGTGAACGGGGAGTCCTTCGCGAAGGCCTCCACGACGGGCACGTTCACCCAGATGTCCCCGCGGGGATCGGGCAGGACCAGCTCGAGCCCGGAGCCCAGGCCGGCCCGGGTGCGGGCGATCCGGCGCGCGGAAAGGGCCGTGAACGTGGCCTCGCTCACCCGGACTCCGCGGCAAAAGAGCTCGATCTCGAGCTCCACGGGCGAAAGGCCGGGCGCGCCGGGGTCATTCGGGACTCGCATATCGCCGAAGTATGGCCACCCTTCAGCGACCCGGTCCATCCTTCATCTGCATCACGGGGTCGCAGAAAAGCCGGCTGGAGCGGGAGTGCCGGCGACTGGCCAGGAGCCCGTGTCGGTGGGAGACAGGCTCGAAGCCCGCCGGCTCAACCAACGGGGGAAGTTGGGCTGAGCCGCCCAACGGGTGGCGCTGAGCGCTTTCAACGCGCCCGTGCCGACGGAACGCGCTGCCGAGCTCTGAGTCGGCTCTTCCTCATGCATGGTTTGCGCGTTGGCGCCGGTTCAGCGGCTTGGTTAGGCGTCAGGTCGTCGCAGGCCCCGGGGTGCCTTCCAGTGCGGTGGAGCCTTGGAACTTCTCATCCGGCCGCATTCAAGATTGTATGATCCGGTGTTACGCCCCGCGGCCGCACCACACGACGACGATGCGCTTGGTACAACCACGAGCGAGAAGCCGGAATGCCGGAGACCGTAACGCCAGCGCCGCTGGGCAGCCGGGGGAGTTCGCGTGAGTGCACCCCGCCGCCGCCGCAAGCCCAGCACTGAGGAGTTGCAGGCTCTCGAGGCGAACCTGCGGGAGCGGCGCTGGCAAGACGCGTTGGTCCTGCTCGGGACCGGCATTGCCGCGCGACAGCTGCGCGAGGGCATCTACGCCGTGGTGGCCGGCCGGCGTATCGACGTGCTGCGAGCGCTGCTCGAGGCTGGGTTCGACCCCGACCGCGGGACCTACGCCCTCGAAGCCGCCGCCGCCGCGGGATGGGAGGAGGGAGTGCAGCTGCTGCTCGAGCGGGGCGCGGACCCCGCGCGTGGCTCGGTCTCGTGCCCGCCGCTGTTTGCAGCAATTGCACGTGGCCATGACGACGTCGCCGCCGTGTTGGTGCGTGGCGGGGCGCCGTTAGCGCTGCGCGGTCAGCCGTTGCTCGTTGCCGCAGCTCATGGAGGCCTGACTCGCACAGTAGAGGCGATGCTCGCGCGCGGCGCCGACGCCGATTCATGCGGCGACGTGCGCCGCCTTCGCGTCGGACCCACAGCCGTTGTTACAACGACGGAAGTTCTCTACGCGAACGCTCCGGCAGTCGTGGTCGCCGCCGGTGAGGGGCACCAAGACGTGCTGGATCATCTGCTCGCGGCCGGCGCCGACCTCGGAGCCCACGACGATATCGGCATGACGGCGCTCGCGGCGGCGCGACGTGGCGGTCACGAAGGCATCGCCGCACGACTCGTGCGCGCCCACGCGGGCCCGCGCGCTACCTTTAGCCCCGGAGAGGGGCTCTTCGCCGCCATCGATCGCGGAGATCTCGATGCCGTCACGCGAGGGCTGGCGACGGGCGTCGCGGTCGATACGACCGACGGCCGCTCGGCAAGCCGCGGTCGCACTCCGCTCCTTGCGGCGGTGGTGCGCGACTGGCCGGCGTTGGCCAGCCTTCTGCTCGCCGCCGGCGCCGAGCCCGACCGTCGCGACGGAGACGAGCGGAAGCACCTCGGTGAGCTCGGCGGCATGCCGCGGCCGGTGGACTTCACGCGAGAGGAATGGCTTTGGCGCCGCGGCTACACGCCCCTGATGGTGGCGGCCCTGCTCGGCAGGAGCGAGTGCGCCCGCGTGCTGCTCGACCGAGGCGCCAGCGTCGACCTGCTCGACCACGTCGGCTATAGCCCGCTCATGCTCGCTTCCGGCAACGGGCACGGCGACATCGTGGCGGCGCTGCTCGCTGCGGGAGCCGACCCCAACTTGCGCGGCTACCAACGCGACACTGCATTTCACTGCGCTGCAGGCGACCTGCACACCGGTATCGCGCGCCAGCTCCTCTCGGCAGGCGCCAACCCGAACGCTCGCAATCGCTCGGGCGACTCGGCCCTCGACATCGCGCGGCTCGTCCGCGACGACGAGCTGATCGCCCTTCTCGAAAACGCGACCGTGTCGGGGCGTCGCGGGCCGAATCGCGACTGACGGCCATCGAGCCTGGAAATGGAGTTCAGGGTGGAGCGGGAGCCTTCGGCCGCGGCTCTCTTCGACCCCTGTCGGACTCCCCAGTATGTGCCTCTGCGGCCTGACGATACCAAGTGTCGCGGTAGGGACGCACCTCACGGCCGCCCCCCGCACAGATCCGGACGGGCGGATTTCCCGCATCCGGCTCTTGCCTCAGGTCGCAACGCCAATCCTCGGGAACGGCCACGGGCGGCAGATCTGGGCG
>JAEUQS010000694.1 GCA_016789625.1 Acidobacteriota bacterium
GAACGTAGGGCGCGCCCGCGATGGCGGGCAGGAGCGCGTGGGGCAGAACGTGGACGAGGAGCACGCGCGGGCCGCTCGCGCCGGCGGCGCGGGCGGCGTCCACGAACGGGGCCTGCACCACCCGGCGGGCCTCGGACCTCACGAGCCGCGCGGTGTCGGGCCAGGACGTGAGCGCGATGAGGAGAATCACGCCCACCGCCGTGGAGCCGAGGAGCGCCGCGCCCGCCGCCGCGAGGACGAGCGACGGCAGGGCCGACACGACGTTGATGGCGAAGAGCACCGCGGGATCGAAGCGGGGCGCGAGCCCGGCCGCCGCGCCCGCCAGGCTGCCGATGAGGAGGGCCAGCGCCGACGACACGATCCCGACGGTCACCGACACCCGGGCCCCGAGCACGAGCCGAGAAAGAACGTCGCGCCCCAGCTCGTCTGTGCCGAGGAGATGCGAGGTCGACGGCGGCCGCAGCCGCTCCGAAAGCGATATCGCCCGCGCGTCGTCGCCCACGAGGAGCGGCGCGAAGAGGGCGACGAGCGGGAACACGAGCAGGCCCGCCCAGGCCCAGCGGCGACGCGCAGTACCGCTCAGGGCGCCGCCTCGGCTCCCCTCGGGGCCACGAGCCGCGGATCGAGCGCCGCGGCGACGAGGTCCGCCACGAGGCTCGTGACGACGACGGCCACGGCCGAGATGATCGTGAGCGCGAGCACGGTGGGGACGTCCCGCGCGAACACGGCCTCGGCAAGAAGCTCCCCCGCTCCCCGCAACGAGAAGAGGCGTTCCACGAGCACCGAGCCGGCCACGAGGGTGGGCACGAGCGTCGCGAGCACGGCCGTGAGGGAGGCGCCGGACCTTCGCATCGCCCGGCGGTAACGCTCGGAGCGGTTCTCACCGCGGAGCCGCCCGGCGAGATCCGCGGGCGAGGCGAGCGCGGCGAGGAAGAGACTCCGGAACGTCCGTGTCAGCGGCGCCATGGCCGCGAGCGCCAGGGTGAGCACGGGCAGCGCGATGCCCCGCAGACCTTCCTCCGGATCGGCGAAGAGCGAGGTCCATCGGAGCCTCACCGAGAACAGGAGAAGCAGAGCGAGCCCGAGGACGAACGCCGGCGTCGCGTAGATCACGTCGAAGACGGCCCCCGAGGCCCGATCGAGCCGTCCGCCGGGGCGGGCCGCCGCGAGCATCGCGATCGGAATGGAGAGCGAGAGAGCGAGGAGCAGCGCGAGCGCGTTGAGCAAGAGCGTGACCGGCAGCGTCTCGGCGACACGGACGCGCACCTCGCGGCCGTCCTGGAAGGACCGCCCGAAATCCAGCCGGATCGCGTTCGACGTCCACAGCAGGAACCGTTCGGGAATCGGGCGGTCGAGCCCGTACGTGGCGCGAAACGCCGCGAGGGCTTCGCCGGACACCGCAACCGCCTTTCCGCTCGAGCCGCGGAGCGCGAGCCGCGCGGGATCGCCGGGCGACGCGACGAGCAGCGCGAAGACGAGGAGCAGCACGCCGAAGAGCGTTGCGAAGGCTTCCCCGAGACGCCTGATCACGAGCGCGAGCAAACGCCTGATGTTAGAGGGTTATCTCCCCCGTTAGGTGCTCTGTCCGGTGGGGGGCCTGGGGGGATCGAGAAACCCCCAGGACCAAAGACAGTTGGGGGCCTGGGGGGATCGAGAAACCCCCAGGATCAAAGGATGTCAATTCACGGCCGCCCGAGCGCGAACCGGCTTCCAGCCCGCGACGCCGGGCCAGAAGACCGCGATCCCGATCGGTGAGGTCTTCACGTTCGAGATGCGCTTGTTCACCGCCCATTTCACCGAAACGGTGTGCATGAACGTCACCGGCTCGTCCTCGTGGATGATGCGCGCCAGCTGGGCGTAGAGCGCCTTGGCCGTTGGCCGGTCGAACTCGGTCTTGAGCCGGTCCATGAGCGCGTCGGCCTTCGGGTTCGAATAGAAATTGGAGTTGAACCCGTTCGGCGGAACCTGGTTCGAATGCCAGTTCAGAGAGAGGTCGGGGTTCGCGTCGAGGCTGATGGCGAGAAGGGTGGCCGGCAGCTCTCCCGCGTCGACCTTCGTCGAGAACGTGGCCCATTCGAGAGACTCGAGCGACACGTCGATTCCGGCCTCGCCGAAGGACTGCTGCAGGACTTCGGCGACCTGCCGCTGGATGTCGCTTCCCGCGCCGAACGAGAGCGTGAACGAGAACGGCTTGCCGTTCTTGCGACGCTTGCCGTCTTCCCCGCGAACCCACCCGGCGGCATCCAGCGCGGCCTCCGCGGCCGCGGGGTCGTAGGGCCAGGGCTTGATCGTCGGGTCGAACGACCAGAGACCCGGCGGAATCGGTCCGTTCGAAGGCCGCGCGAGTCCCACGAACAGCTCCTTGCCGATGGACTCCCGATCCACGAGGGCGGTGAGAGCGCGCCGCACCGCGGGGTCCGAGAACAGCGGATGGCGGTTGTCCCAGCCGACGTACGTATAGCCCAGCTCGTCGTAGACGTAGGGCTTCACGGCGAGCGCGGAAGCGTCGTCCACGACCTGCCTCTTCTGCTCGGGTGTGTTGAGCCGCATCTCGTCGATCTCTTCGGAGAGAAGAGCCTGGAACGCGGGCGCGGTCTCGGGAACGAGCCGCAGCACGATCCGCTCGGCGGGCGGCTTGTCACCGAAGTACTGGGTGTTCCGCACCAGCTCGATGCGCTGTCCGGGCACCCAGCGGGTGAGCCGATAGGGTCCGTTGGCCAGGGGCTCCCGATTGCGCGGATGGGTCGCGACGTCCTTGCCCTCGTAGAGCGCCGCCGGAAGCAGCGGCAGATTGAAGGCGTCCCGCCGGGCGGCGAAGGACGACGAGAAGAAGACCTTGCACGTGAGGTCGTCGACGACCTCGGCCTTCTCGAACCCTTCGAAGAAGCCCCGGCGGTTGAAGGCCGGCGTCTTGGGGTCCATGAGCGCGCGGAGCGTGTAGGCGACGTCTTTCGCGGTGATGGCCGAGCCGTCCTCCCAGCGCGCACCCGGCCGGAGCTTGACGGTGTACACGCGGTGCGCCGCGTCGGCCTCGACGGACTCGGCGAGGCCCGGCAGAAGGTTCAGCTTTTCGTCGTACTCGAGGAGGTTCGCAAAAAGGAGAGCGGTGACGTCCATGTCGGGAACGCTCGTCGCGAGAAGCGGGTTCAGCGTCTTGGGCTCGCCGTCGAGCCTCCGGGTGATCACGGACGTTTGATCCTTGCCCTGCCGGGCACAGCCCGACGCCAGCGTGGCGATACCCAGCGAGAGGACGACGATGGGAACTCTCATTTCTTCGATTCCTCGAAACTGCCGGGGAACTCGAGCGAGACCGCGGCGACGTTTCCCGAACCTTCGAGAACGCGCACGGAAAGCAGCGATGGCTCCTTGGGCTTCGCCACGCGGATCGTGTAGCGCTCCTTCGGACCGTCGGAGGCTCCGTCGTCCGGTGAGAGGAGACGCCAGCGATCGGCGTTGACCGACAGCTCGGCCTTGGAGATCGCCGAGAGCGCGTCCGAGGCTTCGACCACGGCCAGGAGGACGTCACCTTCGATCCTCTGCGACACGATGCGCAGCGCCGGCGGCGTGTTGTCGATCGTCGCGAGAGGGGCCTCCTCGCTCACCACGAGCGCCTGCCCTTCCGGGTTCGCGAGCCGGTCGGACGCCGTGACGCGAAACCGATATCGCCCGTCGGGGAGCGCCGCGGTGTCGAAGGAGACGTACGAGTCGTCCTCCTCCCTGCGAATGGGAAACCACACCGTGCCGGTCGCCGCCCGTGCCTCCACGAGGTAGCGCAGGGGGTCGCCGTTGGGGTCGCTCCCCCGCCACTGGACCGTGCGGAAGCCCTTGCGGAAGAGCTTCTTTGCGTCGGGCTCGCGGGGGCCTTCGAGCCCTGCGTAGACGCCGTTCTCGTCCGGGTTCGTCACCGAGAGGACCGCGGTGCCCGAGCCCGAGCTCCTGGAGAAGACCGCGCCGGGCTCGAGGACGTTGACCCCCTCGAGAATGGGACGCGCGTTCTGCTCGAGGTAGGACATCTCCACGCGCTCGAGAACGGGTCCCTCGCCCTTGGGGGCCGGGGTCATCTCGACCCGCCACTGCAGGTAGCGCCCGGCAGGAGGAGCCGAAGCGCTGGTCGACGTGCCGTCGGCCGCGAGCGACACCCAGGGCGCCCAGGTTCCGTCGGGCTTCTCGGCGTTGCCCGAACGCACCGAGAACTTCAGGCTGGCACCGGGAGGCACCACGCCTTCGTGCCGGAGCCGTGCGAAGCGGGCGAGCCGGGCGGCGTCCCTGGGGGCCGAAAGGAACTCGCCAGCCTTGTCCCGGTCGCGAGGATGGAAGACGCCGGGCGCGCCCGTCGTCACGGCGGCGAAGCCGCCGGGAACCAGCGGCGCGGCGACGATCTGCTTCTCCTGGAGCTGCGCG
>JAEUQS010000733.1 GCA_016789625.1 Acidobacteriota bacterium
GGATGAGCTCGTACTCGTAGATGTTCTTGACGTCGTCGACACGGAGCTTCTGCATGAATCACATCCCATAGGCGTCGCGGAGCACCTCGATGGGGTGCTTCACGACGCGCTGCATCCCCTGGTGAATCTGCACGCCGGCGAGCGCGCAATCGGAAGCGAGGATCTCGGCATTCGCCGCCGCCAGACCGTCGAAGAGCTTCTGCCCGACCTTCATGGACTCGTCGAAGTACTCGACCTTCATCGCCCACGTGCCGTCGTGGCCCGAGCAGCGCTCGACCATGGTGACCTCGGCGCCCGTGAGCTTGAGAACGTCGCGCGACTTGTAGCCCATGTTCTGGACCTTGAGGTGGCAGGCGAGGTGATACGCGATGGACTTCGGCGCCTTCGGGAAGTCGAGCGCGAGAGTCCCCGCCTGCTTCAGCGTCATGAGGTATTCGAAGAGATCCTTCGTGCCCCTGGCGACGAACGCGGTGTCCGCGTCGTCCTTCGCGAGCCACGGATACTCCTTCTTCACCATGAGGGAGCAGGAGGGCCCCGGCGTGACGACGGTGTAGCCCTTCTCGATCCAGGGCTTGAACGCCGCGACGAGGACCTTGCGGGATTCCTGCGCGGCGGGGACGTCGCCGATGTCGTAGTAGGGCATGCCGCAGCAGCGCGGGTACTCGACGACCACCTCGACGCCGTTCCTCTCGAGCACCTGGATCGCGGCCTTGCCGATCTCGGGCCGGTTCCACTCCACCGAGCACGTGGGGAAGAACACGACCTTGCCCGAGCTGCCGCTCGAGGAGACGCGCGGGCGCCGGCTCCACCAGCCCGTGAACGTCTCGCGGTGGAACGCGGGGAGGTCCTTCCTCGCCGAGATCCCCATCGTCTTCTCCATCGCCCAGCGGGCGGCGGGCAGCGTGTTGACCCAGTTGGCGAGGGGCGCGACGGGTGCGGACAGCCGGCCGAGCTGGTCGGGGTTCGAGAGGAGCTTCTCGCGGAGGGGCACGCCGTTCTTCTCGGCTCGCACCCTGCGCGCGTCCAGCACGAGGTGCGGAATGTCGACCATCCAGCGGTGCGGCGGAATGTAGGGACAGTGCGGAATGCAGAGCTTGCACTCGTAGCAGAGGTCGACGAAGTCGTGCAGAACCTTGGCGGGGAGCTTCTCCGCCTCACCGTCCACCTCGGGCACGTCCAGCCCCTTGAAGAGGACGTCGAACGAGGGACACAGCGAGAAGCAGCGCCGGCAGCCATGGCAGATGTCGGCGATCCGGAGGAGCTCCTGGGAAAGGGTCGCCTGATCGGTCACGGGGACGGGGCCCTTGACGAGCATTCGGGACCTCACGTTTTGAGAGACGGTGGAGAAGCCACGGGAGGCGGCCGTGCCGCCTCCCGTCCAGGCTCGGGCGATCAGCCGTTGATGCTGGAGAGGAGCTTCGCGAAACGGTTCGCGTGGGACTTCTCCGCGCGCGCGAGCGTCTCGAACCAGTCGGCGATCTCGGGGAAGCTCTCCTCGCGGGCCGTCTTGGCGAACCCGGGGTACATCTGCGTGTACTCGTACGTCTCGCCCTCGACCGCGCACTTGAGGTTCTGCTCGGTGGTGCCGAACGGCAGACCGGTCGCGGGGTCGCCGGCCTGCTTGAGGTAGTCGAGGTGGCCGTGCGCATGGCCCGTCTCGCCCTCGGCCGTATCGCGGAAGTTGCCTGCGATCTCGGGGTAGCCCTCGATGTCGGCCTTGTCGGCGAAGTAGAGATACCGGCGGTTGGCCTGGCTCTCGCCCGCGAACGCGTGCTTGAGGTTCTCGTGGGTCTTGGTTCCCGTGAGGTTCGCCATGTGTGTCCTCCTAAATGGCTCGAGACTAGATTGGCTCTAAACGAGGGTCAAGATCATTTATTAGACTTAGTTTAAACTTAACGTGACGAGCGCGGCATCCGTCGCGCTTCGCTCCGAAAGGGATTCAACCATGCAGACCATGCAGACGATCGTCGGGCGTCCGGCGCCCTCGTTCACCACGGAAGGCGTCCTCAACGGCCGCTTCAGGACCTACACGCTCGAAGAGTACAAGGGCCAGTGGGTCGTCCTCTTCTTCTACCCCCTCGACTTCACGTTCGTCTGTCCCACCGAGATCCTCGCGTTCTCGGACCGCATCGGCGAATTCCGCAAGGAGAATGCCGAGGTGCTCGGGGTCTCGGTGGACTCGAAGTTCAGCCACCTCGCCTGGACCGAGAAGCCCCGCGAGACGGGCGGCATCTTCGGCCTCACCTACCCGCTCCTCGAGGACCTCAAGAAGGATCTCGCGAAGGCGTTCGGCGTCCTCACGCCGGAGGGCGACGTCGCGCTCCGCGGTCTCTTCGTGATCGACCCCGACGGCATCGTGCAGCACGCCACGATCAACGCGCTCGGCGTGGGCCGCTCGGTGGACGAGACGCTTCGCGTCCTCACCGCCCTGCAGTTCGTGCGCGAGAGCGGCGAGGTGTGCCCGGCGGACTGGAAGAAGGGCGACAAGGGCATGAGCGCCGACTGGCAGAAATCCAAGGAGTACTTCGCGGCCGCGAAGTAGGAGGCCCGCCCGGGAGAACCCGATATCGGGTTCTCCCGTCTCCGGCGCCCCGACCCTTCCGATATGCTCCCCGAGGCCGCGCCCGCGGCCGACTCCACCAAGACAGGACCCGCATGCCCGCCAAGACGCACTACCCCATCGTGATCATCGGATCCGGCCCGGCCGGCCTCACGGCCGCGATCTACGCCTCCCGCGCGAACCTCTCGCCGCTCGTGCTCGAAGGCGTCCAGCCCGGCGGCCAGCTCACCACGACCACGGAGGTCGAGAACTTCCCCGGCTTCGAGCACGGCATCCAGGGCCCGGAGCTCATCGACGTGACCCGCAAGCAGGCCCAGCGTTTCGGCGCGGAGATGGTCTACGAGGAGGTCACGAACGTCGACACGACGAAGCGCCCCTTTCCGATCACGCTCGGCTCCGGCGACGTGATCACGGCAGACGCGATCATCGTGGCCTCGGGCGCGTCGGCGAAGTACCTGGGCATCGAGGACCCGAAGATGATCGGCAAGGGCATCTCGGCCTGCGCCACGTGTGACGGCTTCTTCTTCAAGAACAAGGAAGTCGTCGTCGTGGGCGGCGGCGACACGGCCATGGAAGAGGCGAGCTACCTCACGAAGTTCGCGACGACGGTGCATCTCGTCCACCGCCGCGAGGAGTTCCGCGCCTCGAAGATCATGCTCGCCCGGGCGCTCGCGAACCCGAAGATCAAGGTCCACACGAACGCCACGGTCTCGGCGATCCACGGCACGCCGGAAACCGGTGTCACGGGAGTCACGCTCGTGAGCACGAAGACCGGCGAGACGACCGTGCTCGACACGGTGCGCGGCTACTTCTCGGCGATCGGCCACCAGCCGAACACGGGACTCTTCAAGGGAGTCCTCGAGATGGACGAGGTGGGCTATCTGAAGATCGCGCATCCCACGACGAACACGTCGATCCCGGGAATCTTCGCGGCGGGCGACGTCGCGGACCCGATCTACCGGCAGGCGATCTCGGCCGCGGGAGAGGGCTGCAAGGCCGCCATCGACGCGGAGCGCTGGCTCGCCCATCATTGAGTGAATCTGGAAACCCAGTTATGGGTTTCCAGACCTTCCGCTCCGCTCGCTTCGCTCGCCTGTTTCTGTACCGGCAACCCAGTCATGGGTTTCCAGACCTTCCGATTGAGCGATGCCCGTGCACCAGTCTCCCCGCCCCGCGGGCGGGGCCGGGCCGGGGCTCCCGGGGGGCCTCGCGGGAACGTCGAGGGACGCGCACCGCGAGACTTTGCACACAGCAAACCGGCGCCGCGCGTCCATCGCCGAGCGAGCCGAATCATCTCCGACAGACGGCGAGCGCTTCC
>JAEUQS010000748.1 GCA_016789625.1 Acidobacteriota bacterium
GGTTCTTCGTGGCGCAGTCGGGCTTCCTCCTCGCGCGGGTCAACACCGTGAAGAAGACGCCGCTCAAGACGTTCGTGAACGTCGACGCCGGCTTCAACACGCTCATGCGCCCGGCGATGTATCAGGCGTACCACCGCGTGCGCGTCGTGGGGAAGACGGGCGCGACGACGAAGCTCGACATCGCCGGAGACGTCTGCGAGACCGGCGACATCCTCGCGGCCGATCGCGACCTGCCGCTCCCCGCCGCGGGCGACCTCGTCGTCATTCTCGATGCGGGGGCCTACGGCTTCTCGATGGCGAGCGAGTACAACGCGCGTCCGCTGCCGGCCGAGGTGATGGTCCACGGCAACGAGTCGCGCGTCATCCGGCGCCGCGGCACGTTCGCGGATCTGTTCCGCTCGGAGACGCACCCCAAGGCCAAGGGAAAGTAGCGCGCCTCAGTCCAGGTTGATCTGCCGGGAGAGGAGCTCCGGCGTCTCCGTGGGCGGGCGCGTCGCGAGGCGGGCCAGGTGCCGCCCGAAGAGCCTCATCACGAAGACGTGCGCGACCGCCTGCGTCGCACGGTAGAGCCGCCACGGCAGGCGCGGACGGAAGTCGTGCACGGCCGCGAGGAGACATCTGCGGGAGAGCACCTCGCGAAACTCCAGGCGCCCGCGGGGCACAAAGCCGATCCGGGCCAGCGCCCCGCCGGTGATGTAGAGCAGGACGCGCGACGGCGCGGATCTCTCCTCCGAGAGCGTCAGCTCGAGGAGCGGCGTCCCGAAGCCCGCGACGCGCACCGAGCAGACGCGGCCCTCGGCGACGCGCACGTCGAGGAGCGGGCGGAGCGCCTTCGGCAGCCAGTGGAGGTACTCGTCGGCGATGTCGACGGCCGAGAGCGTCTCGGGCAGCGGGAGCCGCTGCACCGAGCACACGGCGGGGGCCTCGGGACGGCTCATCATGCGGGCGAGCGCCGAGGCTCCGGGCACGCCCGAGACGCGCGCCTCGCCCTCAACCGCGAGCGCGAGCGCCTCGGCCACGGGCGTGCCGTTCCCCACGAGCCGCTGCTGGAGCGAGCGGTCGTGCGCCACCATCTCGTGCTCGAGGCTCTTCACGAGAGGCGCCACGAGCTCGCGCGGCGCCCCGGTGACGAGGCGGACCCACAGGGAGGAGAGCCCGGGCGAGAAGAACGGCACGGGAATGAGCCGGCGCTTCACGCCGAGGGCCTGCGCCGTGGCGGTCATGAGCTCGCGGTACGAGAGCACCTCGGGCCCGCCCAGATCGGTCGTGAGCCCGAGCGCGCCCGCATCGGTCAGGCACGCACGCAGCATCGCGACGACGTCGGCGAGCGCCACGGGCTGCGTGCGCGTCCCCGTCCAGGCCGGGCAGAGCATCACGGGGAGACGTCTCACGAGGCGCAGGAGGATCTGGAAGCTCGAGCCGCCGGGACCCAGCACGAGCCCCGCGCGAAGCACCGTGACGGGCACGCCGTGCGCCGCGAGCGCGAGCTCCACCTCGCGGCGGCTCGCGAGGTGCCGCGAGAGATGCGTGCCGTGAGCCGGGAGGAGGCCTCCGAGGTAGACGATGCGCGTGATTCCGGCCGCCCGCGCCGCGCGCCCGAAGTTGTCGGCCGCGATCAGGTCGAGGTCCTCGAAGCGCCCCTGCGTGAGCCGCGCCGGACGCATCATCGAGTGAACGAGGTACACGGCCGTGTCCGCCCCGGCGACGGCTCGTTCGGACGAGAGGAGCGACAGGAGATCGCAGGAACGCCACGTGACGTTCGGCCGGGAATCCACCCGTGTCTCGGACCGCGAGAGCGCGATGATCGTCTGGTCAGGCGGCAGGGCGTCGAGGAGAGCCTGCCCCACGAAGCCCGTGGCCCCCGCGACGACGACGGCGCTCATGCCCGCGCCCGCCGCCGGGGTTTCTTCCTGTCCCCCGCCGAGCGCTCGAACGCGGCCCTCACGTCGAGCGGGACCTCGAGCCTCTCGAGCGTCGTGTAGAGCGTCGCGAGCGCGAGGCCGAGCGGCAGGAAATTCCTGTGCAGCTCGACCCTGCGTCTCCGGCACTCGGTGAAGACGGCATGGAAGCTCTCCTGGAAGTGCGCAACCTCGAAGCGGACGGCGGTCTGGTCCCCTTCGCCGAAGTGCCTCCGCAGCAGCGCCTCGGCGGGCTCGAGGCCGAGCGCCGCGAGACCGTGAGCGAAGACCGCGGGCTCCTCGCGATAGAAGCCGCGATAGAGATCGCCGATTCCCTGGAGGAAGTCCGCGTCCCACGTCACCCAGGCCGGACCCGGAGCCCAGAGGAGGCCGTCCTCCTCGAGCGCGAGGCGTTCGGCGCGGAGGTCGAGGAGGGATTCGCCGGTCCCGAGGAGCGGTCGGAAGTAGAGCTCCAGCACCAGCTCTCCCACGAGCGTCCTCTCCGGAGCCGCGAGCGCGTCGTCCTCGGAAAGCGCCTTCCCCGGGAGCGCCGCGAGCAGCGAGACGGGACGCCCCGCCTTCTCGAGCGCGCGGGCGGCGCGCTTTCGGGCCGCGGCGAAGGACCTCGCGTCGAGGTTCCTCAGGAGGTCGCGCCCCTGCGTGAGCAGGGCCCGGGCAGGGAGGACGTCGAAGAACGAGGGCGACACGAGCGACAGCAGCGACCCCCATTCGGTCTTCCTCGCGAGTCGCAGCCAATAGCTCGTCATCCGGATCCTCTCCGCCCCCGCCGAGGCCGCGGATGCTTTACACGCCCGCGGCCAACCTCCCACAATGCCCCGATGCCGAATCGGGACCCTCGGGACGCTGCCCTGTGACGGGGCTCGACCTCGTCATCATCGCCCTCTATCTCGCCGGTGTCGTCCTTTCGGGTGCGCTCCTCTCGGCGCGGCAGAAAACCACGGCGCAGTATTTCCTGGGCGGCCGGAAGATCCCGTGGTGGGCCATCGCGGCCTCCATCGTCGCGACGGAGACCTCGACGATCACGTTCATCTCGGTGCCCGGCATCGCCTACAGCCGCGGCGGCGACCTCACGTTCCTGCAGCTCCCCATGGGCTACATGGTGGGCCGCATCGCGATCTCGATCCTGTTCATCCCGCTCTATTTCAAGGGCGAGCTGCTCACCGTGTACCAGCTCCTCACGGAGCGCTTCGGGCGCGGCGTGAAGGCCCTCGCGGCCTCGCTCTTCGTCACGATGCGCACCGTGGGCGACGGCATCCGCCTGCTCCTCACGTCCATCGTGCTGGGGGCCGTGACGACGGCGTTCCTGCCGGGCCTTCGCGCCGAGGACGCCGTCCCCGCGGCGATCATCGTCCTGGGCGTCGTGATGATCCTCTTCACGCTCTGGGGCGGCATGGAGGCGGTCATCTGGATCGAGGTCGTGCAGCTCGGCATCTACCTCACGGGGGCGATCGCCGCGGCCGTGATCCTCGCGTCGAAGGTCGACGGCGGGCTCAGCGGCGCGCTCGCGCTCGCGGCCGCGCACGGCAAGCTCCGCCTCTTCGACTTCAGCTTCCTGGGGCAGGGCTCTTATGCCACGTTCTGGGCGGGCGTGGTGGGCGGAGGGTTCCTCGTGATGTCCACGCACGGCACCGACCAGTACCTCGTGCAGCGCTATCTCTGCACGAGCGAGCCGAGGAAGGCCTCGGCGGCGCTGCTCTCGTCGGGCGTCTTCGTGCTCTTCCAGTTCACCCTCTTCCTCGCGATCGGGATCCTCCTCTTCGCGTTCTACCGGCCGTTCGAGGCGGCCGGCTACGCGACGGGCCCGGCGGCGGCCCCGTTCCTCCGCGGCGACGGCGTCTTTCCCGACTTCATCACCCACCACCTTCCCTCGCCGCTCCCCGGTCTCGTCGTCGCCGCGATCCTCGCGGCGGCCCTGTCTTCGTCCCTCAACGCCATCGCCGCGACCTCTGTGAACGACCTCTACCGGCCCCTCCGCCCGAATCGCGACGACGCGCATTACCTGTGGCTCGGCAAGCGCCTCACCGTGGCGGCGGGCATCCTGCAGATCCTGGTCGCGCTGGCCCTGCGCACGTCGCCGTCCTCCGCGCTCGACAAGGCGCTCGCCGTCGCCTCGCTTCTGAACGGCCCGGTGCTCGGCGTCTTCCTGCTGGGCTCGTTCACGAAGTCCGCCGCCGGGCCGCGCGCCGCGCTCCTCGGCATGTCGGCCGGCCTCGCCGTGAACCTCTGGATGAGGTTCGGCACCTCGATGCCGTGGCCGTGGCTCGCCGCGATCGGCAGCCTCACGACGCTGATCGTGGGGACCCTCGCGGGGCGCCTGTGGCCGGAGGACGCCCCACGCCCGTGAAGACGCTCGTCGTCGCCGCCGTCGCCGCCGCCGGCATCGCCGCGCTCCTCTTCTCCCAGGAGGCGCGCGGACTGGATCCGGCCGTGCCCCCCTGGCGCAACGTCCTCGACGTTTGGGACGTGGAGGAGGGCCTCCCTCAGGGCTCGGTGAACGCTCTCGTGCAGACCCCGGACGGCTACATCTGGGTCGGGACGTACGACGGCCTCGCGCGGTTCGACGGGTTCCGGTTCGAGGTGATGAGCCCGGAGACGACGCCGGGGCTCGGCAGCGCCTCGATCCGCGCGCTCCTCGTGAGCCGCGCCGGGCGGCTCTACGTGGGCACCGGGGGCGGCGGCGTGAGCGAGAGCACGAAGGAAGGCGGGCTCCGGCTCGTCCCGGGCACGGAGACCTGGCTCGTGCGCGGCCTCGCCGAGGACGAGCAGGGCTCGATCTGGGCCGCGACCTCGAGCCACGGTCTCTTCCGGCTCGGCGGAAACGGCGCGCACACGCGCGTGCCCTTGTCGGGGCCGGGCGAAAGCGACTCGGCCACCACGGTGTTCACGACCCGGGCGGGAGATCTCCTGGTGGGAACGAACGGCGAGGGGCTCTATCGGCGGCCCCGGGGCGGCACGTTCTCCCGGGTGCCCGGGGTCGGCTCCGAGCTGATCCTCACCGGGCTCGAGGATCCTTCGGGGAACATCTGGGTCGGCACGGCGGGCGGCGGTCTTCTGCGTTTCCAGGCGCCGGCAGCGCAGGGCGGCCGGATGGATCGCTTCACGGCGGCCGACGGGCTCGGCGCGCAGACGGTCTCGGCGCTCCTCACGGATCGGGCGGGCTCTCTCTGGATCGCTTCGGCGGGCGGGGGCCTCGTGCGCTTCCGCGAGGGCCGCTTCGAGAGCCATACCCGCGCGACCGGCCTGCCGCACGACGTGGTGTCCGCGCTTCTCGAGGACACCGAGGGCTCGCTGTGGGCCGGCACGTCCGCCGCGGGACTCGTGCGCCTGCAGGGCGGCAGCTTCTCGACCTACTCCTCGCGCGACGGAATCGGCGACGACGTGGTGTACGGGGCCGCCGAGGCCCCGGACGGCGAGATCTTCGTGGCCACCGGAGGGGGGGTCCTGAGCCGGGGACGGGCGGGGGCGTTTCACGCCGAGCCCATTCCCGGGCTGGCCGCGCAAACCCCGCTCCGCTCGGTGGCGGTGGCCCCGAACGGCGACGTGTGGGTCGGGTCGTACGGCCAGGGTGTTTTCCGGCTCTCGAAAGACGGAACCTGGAGCCACTTCACGAAGGCCGACGGCCTCGCGCACGACTCCGTCCGCAACCTCCTCGCGGACTCCCGCGGCGACATCTGGGCCGCCACCGTGGACGGCCTGTCGCGCTACCGCGACGGGCGCTTCGAGATCCTGGGCGAGCCCGAGGGCGTTCCCGCCAGGTCGTTCCTTTCGCTCGCCGAGGGCCCTGACGGGTCGATCTGGTTCGGCACGGACGGCGCGGGCTTTGGAAGAGTCGGCACGAACCCGGACGACGCCCGGCTCTACCGGCTGAAGGACGGCCTGCCCAGCGAAGTCGTCCTCACGCTGAGGTTCGGCAAGGGCGGGCTCTACGTCGGCACCAATGCCGGCCTCTGCCGCCTCCGGAACGATCGGCTCGACTGCTTCAAGAAAAAGGACGGCCTGCCCTCGGACAACATCGCCCAGGTGATCGAGGATCCCGAGGGCAACCTCTGGGCGGGCACCGCCGCGGGTGTCGCCCGCATCACGAGGGCCTCCCTCGAGAGGAGCTCCTCGGACCGGACCCGGCTCGACGTGAGGCACTTCGCGCGGCCCGACGGGCTCTTCAATGTGCAGTGCACGGCTCCCTCGAATGGCCCCCTGCTCTCGGGCTCCGGCCGCATCTACTTCCCCACGCTGCAGGGCCTCACATCGGTCGATCCGGCGCGTCTCACGCGCGACGAGGTGCCCCCCGTCGTCCACGTCGAGAGCGTCCTCGCCGACGGCGTGAGGCTGCCCGGTTCGGACACGGTCTCGATTCCCCGGGGCGCCTCCCGCCTCGAGATCCGCTACACGGGCATCTGCACGCGCGCGGCCCAGCTCGTGTCCTTCCGGTTCCGGCTCGAGGGCTTCGAGGGGAAGTTCGTCGAGGCCGGCCGGCGGCGCACGGCCCATTACACGGCCGTTCCGCCGGGGACCTACCGCTTCACCGTCGAGGCGCGAAACGCCGACGGCGCCTCCTCGTCGGCGTCCCTGCCCGTGTCGGTGCTCCCCTGGTACTGGCAGACCGGCGCTTTCCGCGCGGGGGTGATCTTCCTGGCCGTCGCCCTCGTGGGGCTGGGCGTCGCGCACCGCACGCGGGCGCTCTCGGCGCAGAAGCTCGAGCTCGAGAAGCTCGTCGAGGAGCGCACGGCCGAGCTCTTCGCGGCGAAGGCCCGCGCGGAATCGGCCTCCCAGGCCAAATCCGAGTTCCTCGCGATGATGAGCCACGAGATCCGCACGCCGCTCAACGCCGTGATCGGGATGTCGAGCCTCGTGCTCGAGGAGGACCTCACCGAGACCCAGCGCGAGCACATCGACACGATCCGCACCTCGGGCGACATCCTGCTCTCGGTGGTGAACGACATCCTCGACTTCTCGAAGATCGAGGCGGGCCGGGTCGAGATCGAACGCATCCCGTTCCGCCTGCGCGAGGCCCTCGAGGAATGCGTGGACCTCTCGGCACAGGCGGCCGCCGCCAAGGGTCTCGACCTCGTCCTCGACGACGACGGAACGCTCCCGGAGCGCGTGGTCCAGGACTCCGGCCGGCTCCGCCAGATTCTCGGGAACCTCCTCTCGAACGCGGTGAAGTTCACGGCGCGCGGCGAGGTGGTGCTCTCGGCGCGTGCCGAGCATTCGGCCAGGCAGGATTCCGTCGACCTCGTTCTCACGGTGAAGGACACCGGGGTCGGCATGGCCCCGGAAACGCTCGAGAAGCTCTTCCTTCCCTTCTCTCAGGGAGACGCCTCCACCACGCGCCGCTTCGGCGGCACGGGCCTCGGCCTCGTGATCAGCCGGCGCCTTGCCGAGCTGATGGGCGGCTCGATCTCCGTGACCTCGCGGGAGGGCGAGGGCTCTTCGTTCACCCTGCGCCTCCCCGCGGAGATCGCCGACGCGAGCCTCACCGCCGGCTCCGGATCGAAGATCCCCACCCTTCCCCGTGGGGGCCGCGCTCTCGTTCTCGTGGCGAGCCCGGCCGTGCGCCATTCGCTCGCGACGCTCCTCGGGAGGCTCGGCCTCGAGGTCTCGGCCGCAGCGTCACTGGACTCCATCGCGTCGCCCTCGCAGGCGGGGCCCGACACCGTGTTCGTCGACGCGTCGCTCCTGCCACGGGCCTCCGACGTCTCCCGCCTCCGCGCGCTGCGCGAGGGGGTCCGCATCGTCGTCCTGACCGACCTCGGCGCGCCCTCCCGAAACGAGCTCGGCGACGTGCGCCTCGCCAAGCCCGTGCGTCTCCGCGCGCTGCTCCAGGCGCTCCGGCCGGGCAGCGAGGCGCCCGCCGAACGGAAGACCTCGGATGCTCCTTTCGCCGCGAACCTCCCCGTTCTCCTCGTCGAGGACAACGCCGTGAACCGTAAGGTCGCGACCCAGATGCTCAGCCGCCTCGGCTGCCGCGTGGACGTCGCGGCGACCGGAGCCGAAGCGATCGAGGCGGTGCGGCGGCAGCACTATCCGCTCGTGCTCATGGACGTGCAGATGCCGGGCATGGACGGCCTGGAGGCCACGCGCCGCATCCGGGCGCTCCCCGGCCTCGCGCAGCCGCGCATCCTCGCTCTCACGGCCGGGGCTCTCGAAGGCGACGCGAAGCGCTGCAAGGACGCGGGCATGGATGGCTTCCTCGCCAAGCCCGTGCGCTACGACGAGCTGCGCCGGGCTCTCGCGACGTCGTTTCGCGAGGCGGGGCCGCCAGCGGCGCCTCTCGAAGCCCAGCCTCTCGACCTCGAGGCTCTCGCGAGCCTTCGGAACCTCCTTCCCTCGGAGCTGCCGAACCTCGTCGCCGGATTCCTCGCCGGCCTGCCGGGTGATCTCGAGGCCGTCGAGCGTCCGCTCGCTGGAGGACGGAACGAGGACGCGGCCTTCGCGGCGCACTCTCTGAAGGGCGCGGCCTCCACGCTCGGCGCCACGGCGCTCGCCAACGCGGCCTCGGCCGTGGAGCGGGCCGCGCGCAAGGGCGACCTCGAGGCCGCGCGGGCTCTCGCACAGGAGATGCGCCTCGAGGCGCTGCGGCTTCCTCCGGCTTTCGCGGACGCCGGGCTCGGCCCGACGAGCTGAGGTCG
>JAEUQS010000760.1 GCA_016789625.1 Acidobacteriota bacterium
CTCACCACGGCCGAGGGGTTCGTCCTGGCGCCCACGCGGACGCTCGTCGTCCTCGTGACCGACTTTTTCGAAGGGGGGCCCCCGCAGCGTCTCCTCGCGTCGATCCGCAGGCTGCGCGAGAGTGGCGTGCGCGTCCTCGGACTCGCGGCCCTCGACCAGACGGCCGAACCGGCGTACGACGAACGCATGGCGCGCCGCTGCGTAGACGCGGGCGCCGAGGTCGCCGCGCTCACGCCCAAGCGGCTCGCCGAGTGGCTCGCCAAGGCCATCTCGTGACGGCTTCGGGCGAGGTGCTCGCGCGGCTCCGGAGCGCGCTCGCGGCATTCGACGAGGACGCCCTCGTGGCGCTCGCGACGAAGGGGCTCCTCAAGCGGGCGCGTCGCGATCTCGAAACCCAGACGCCGGAGATCGCGGGGGAGAACGCGGGGCGCGTCGTCGTGAGGATCGAAGGGGAGACCGTGGAGCTCGCGCCGTCTCCCCGCGATTCGATCTGCTCGTGCCCGTCGGACGAGATCTGCCGGCACGTCGTCGCGGCGATCGTGTTCGTGAAGTCCGGGGAGCCCGCAACGTCCGTGGAAACGGCGCCGGTTGCTCCTTCCCGCGCCGCGTCCCTCGTTCCGGAGCTTCTGGCCATCGGCGACGACGCCCTCGAAGCTCATGGCGGAAAAGCGATCTTCAAGCGGGCGTCGCGCTCTCTGGCGCGGGGTCTCGAGGTGGAGCTCGACGACGCCGTGCCGCTCGTGGTGCGGTTTCCGGGGCTCAACGTCTCGGTGCGCTTTCTGCCGGGAAGCGGCGGCGGTCTCCTCGAGGGGTCCCTCTGCTCCTGCCGCGCGAGCGCGTGCGAGCACCGTGTGGAGGCCGTGCTCGGCGTGCAGGTTTCGCGAGGGGCCCGCCCCCCTCTCGTCGACGACGCCGCGCTCGAGGCCTCTTCGGGGGCGCCGCGGAGCCGCGACGAGGTGCGTCTCTCCGTGAAACGGTTTCTCATCGAGATGGTCGCGACCGGCCTCTCGCGACTGTCGCGGGCCGCCGCGGGAAGGATGACGACGCTCGCGATGTCCGCGCACGGTGTCGATCTGCCCCGTCTTTCGCGCCTCCTCGACACGCTCGCTCACGAGGTCGACGCTCAGCTCTCGCGAAAGGTCTCCGCGGGCACGCCCGGGCTCCTCACCGCGGCCTCGCGCACGCTGCTCCTCGCCGAGGCGCTCGCGCGGCCCGTGCCGGCGCTCGTGGGCGAGCACCGCTCACCCTACCTGCCCGTGGGGGAGCTCGTGCTGCACGGGCTGGGAGCGCGCCGCTTCGTGACGCCCTCGGGCTTCATCGGGCTGCGTTCCTACTTCTGGGACGAATCCTCGCGCCGCTTTGCCGCCTGGACCGACGCGCGTCCCGAGGGAACTCCGGGCTTCGATCCGATCCCGCGGTTTCGGGCACCCGGTCCCTGGACGGGCTGCCCCTCTCCCGAGGTCGCGACCCGGAGCCGCTTCCGGCTGGGGGGCGCGCAGCGCAACGCCCGCGGACGGCTGTCGGGGCGCGAGGCGTCCACGTTCACCGCGCTCGAGCCCTCGCAGCCGCTCGCGCTGCCCGTTGCGGTGCACGACTTCTCGGCGCTCGTGGAGCGGGCGTACACGCTCTTCGGGGGCTTCCTGAGAGATCGCCGCGAGCTGGCCGATCTCGTCGTGCTCGGGATCGCGTCGGCCGGGCCGGCGACGTTCGACGCGGTGCGCCAGCGGCTCTCGCGCCCGGTGTCGGACGCGGCGGGGCGAACGCTCCGGCTGGTCGTCCGGCACGAGGAGCAGACGGCGGAGCTCGTCGACGCCCTCGAGGAGAAGGGCGACCTCTCGGGGGTCCTGGGACAGCTACGCCTCGACGACGGACAGCTCGTCGTCGAGCCCCTGGCGCTCTACCAGGGCGCGGTGACGCGGAGCCCGACGCTCGAGCCCCCGCGCGTGAAACCGCGTCGCGCCACGCTGGGACAGCGGCTGGCCGCACTGGCTCCGTCTCCCGCGCCCGTCGCGCCCGACACCGAGGCCGACGACGCGGACGAGCCGGTGGAGATCGGTGCGTCCGGGTCGCGCATCGGCCGGACGCTGTCGGAGCTCGAAGGCGCGCTGGAGTCGCTCGCCGAAGGAGGTCTGCTGTCCGGCACCGGCGCGGGCCCGGTTGCCGAGGTGACCACGAAGCTCGAGCGGCTCGGCCTCTCCTCGGTCGCGATCGAGTGCCGGGGGCTCCTCGGGGCGCTCGAGACGCTGCGCCGCTCGAGTCAGCGCGAGGCGCTCGTCGACGACGCCGCGGAGCGTCTCCTCCGTTCCTACCACGTCGCGCGCGTCGCTTCGGAGGTGGAGACGGTCCGCGTCGCCTGCGAGGCCCTCGCCTGACCTGGGTCAGCCTCCGAACGCGCCGACGTTGCCGGCCGCCTCCGAGAACGCGACCGCCGGAACGTCGGCGATCGCGAGGGTTTCACCCCCGATCCGGCGGAACGTCAGGACGCCCAGCGTTGCCTTTTCTCCACTGTCGTAGCCCATGTACAGGCCGTCGACGCCCAGGATCGCCACGACCCCCGCGGCGGGGAAGCGGCGCTCGTAGCCCGCGACCGAGCCAGCGTCCTCGATGGTCGTGGGCCGCCAGCCGAGCTTCTCGGCGCGCGACCGGAACCCCATGGCATGCACCGCACGCCCCTTGGCGAAGGTCAGCTCGCGGAGGGAGCGTTCGGCCTCCGAAGCGCGGACGACGGGCCGCGCCATCTGGGGGAAGAGGGGCTCGATCTCCGCGTCCGAGAGGTGGGTCTG
Source organism: Acidobacteriota bacterium (assembly GCA_016789625.1). Classification (GTDB taxonomy): domain Bacteria; phylum Acidobacteriota; class Thermoanaerobaculia; order UBA5066; family UBA5066; genus JAEUQS01. Next base: position 2,784 of record JAEUQS010000760.1, read on the forward strand.
CCAGGCCTCGCGGGCCTCGTTCGTCAGCTCGACCGGATGCACGAGGCCGACCGGCCCGGTCTCGGGGAGCGTCGCCTCGTCGTCGTCGCTCGTCGTCAGGCTGCGGTCGGGGAGCGCTCGGAACGAGGATACGAGCGCTCCCGCGTCGTCAAAAACGCCCCACACGTGCCTCACCGTGAACGGGAAGAGCACCGGGTGCTCGAGGAAGAGCTCGCGGAACCGCCCCGCCCGCCAGCGCCGCTGGTCGACGAGGAACGTCTCCATCCTCACCGTCTGCACCTTGACGGCTTCCTTCAGCTCCTTCGCCATGGATTTCAGCTGAGCCTTCGCGTCCGCGGAGAGCCCCTTCGGCGGCTTCTCCGAGCGCTTCTTCGTGGCGATCTCCCGGAACGAGAACGCGAACGCCGCGCTGACCGTGACCTCGACCTTCTCTTCGAGGACGAGCGGGCCCGCCTCGGGGAACCCGAGCCGCGGCACGACCAGATCTCCCAGGTCGTCGGGCGAGACGCCGCGCCGGGTCGCGGCCTCGCCGAACGCGGCGCTCGCGGTCTTCGCCACGTTCTTGAGCCGCCCCCGCGACTTCCGCGCCAGGCCGTCGAGCGCGAGGAGCGGCGCGTCTCCCGGGAAGAGCGCGAGCGCGCGCACGCCGTTCTCGGCGAGCTTGGCCCGTCCGCTCTCGGCGGTCTTCACGATCATCGTGGTCAGCTCCGAAACGAGCGCGTCGTTGCCGAGCGCCGCAACGAGGGCCAGCGCCCAGCGGTTCTTCGCCTCGGGGCCCGTGCCCAGGAACGCCTCGAGGAGCTTCGCGGCAAAGGACACGCGGGGCTCGACCGCGAGCCTTCGCGCGAGGACGTGCATCTCGGGATCGGGCTCGACCTCCTTGCGCCGCGCGAACCGGCCGATCAGGTATCGCGTCTCGTTGCGGGTCAGCTCGCGGCCGTCGTCCCAGGAGAGCGCGGGAAGGAGGTCTTCAGGCACCCACTTCGGCGGCGCGGCCCGCTTCACCGAGCCCGCCGCTGCGATCACGCGGTTGAGGAGCTCGTCGGTGACGAGGGGATCGGCGAAGGGCCACGGGCGCGCGGCGAGCGCCTTCCACAGCGCGTCGCGTGCCTCGTCGGCGGCCTCGACGCCGAGCTGTTTCTGGAAGAGACGGAGGTCCTCGGCGCGGCCCCGTTCCGAGAGCAGGAGGACGGCGGACGCCCGGAGCAGCGGCTCCGAGGCTCCGTCGACGAGCGGGAGGGCGCGGGCGAACGCGGGCTC
>JAEUQS010000809.1 GCA_016789625.1 Acidobacteriota bacterium
TGTAGATCTGTCCCGGACAGACTCGGGGACGGCGGGGCACAGTCCCCGCCTTTTTCGTTCAGGCAGCCACTGTGAGCGCCCGTTGACCATTCGACTGGGGTCGCGGAAGATCGGTCCATGGAAATCAAAGGCGCCGGTGGCACGCCGGGCGGCTTCGGACCGTTCTTCGCCGGCCTCGCGATGGCCGTCGCGGGTGGCTACCTCCTGACCGAGCAGGTGACCGTGACCTCGGGCTTCTGGGGCTGGTGGGGCGGGAATACGTTCGGCCTCACGCTCGTTCCCCTGCTCGTTGGAATCGGCATGCTCTTCTTCAACGGCAAGTCGCCCGCCGGCTGGTTTCTCACCGTTGCCGGCGCTCTCATCATCGTCACGGGAGTGATCGCGAACCTGCAGATCTACTTCCGTCCCACGAGCCTGTTCAACACGCTCATGATGCTGGGCCTCCTCGCGGGAGGCCTCGGGCTCATCGCCCGCGGCGTGAGCGGCGCCGGCGCAGTCAAGACCGAAACGAAGACCTGATTCTTCAGAGGAGAACCCCATGGCAGCGATGCACGAGGTCGATTTCCGTGTGTTCGGCGACGACATGCAGTACGTCGAGGTGGAGCTGGATCCGGGCGAGGCCGCAGTGGCCGAGGCCGGCGCCATGATGTACATGGACGAAGCCATCGAGATGCACACCATCTTCGGCGATGGCTCCGAGCAGAAAGGCGGCGGCTTCTTCTCCAAGATCGCGAGCGCCGGGAAGCGCGTCCTCACGGGCGAGTCGCTCTTCACCACCGTGTACACGAACCAGGGCCAGGGCAAGAAGCGCGTCGCGTTCGGCGCGCCGTACCCGGGCAAGATCATCCCCGTTCACCTGAAGGACGTCGGCGGCGAGCTGCACGCTCAGAAGGACTCGTTCCTCGCGGCGGCCAAGGGCGTGACCCTGGGCATCGTGCTCCAGAAGAAGCTCGGCGCGGGCTTCTTCGGCGGAGAGGGCTTCATGCTCCAGCGCCTGCAGGGCGACGGCCTCGCGTTCCTCCACGCGGGCGGCACGATCCACGAGCGCACGCTGGCCGCGGGCGAGGTGCTCAAGGTCGACACGGGCTGCGTGGTGGCGTTCCAGCCGAGCGTGGACTTCGACATCCAGTACGTGGGCAAGCTCAAGACCGCGCTCTTCGCGGGCGAGGGCATGTTCTTCGCCACGCTCCGTGGGCCGGGACGCATCTGGCTGCAGTCGCTGCCGCTCTCGCGCCTCGCGAGCCGCATCGTGGCGGCCTCGGGCGTCGGCGGGCGCAGGGAAGAGGGCGGAGTGCTCGGCGGCCTGGGCAATCTCCTTGACGGAGATTCGTAATGTCCTGGGGCACCATGGCCGGTGCCCCAGACCCCTCCGAGCCAATCGCTTCTTTAGCCGGGTTCGTCGGTTCACCCTCCCAGGAGCTTGAGGGCGCCCTTCTTGGCTGCGAACTTCCGGTTGTAGTCCACCTGGCTCGCGGCGATGACCTCGTAGGCCTCCTCGCGCGAGTAGGTGTGCGTGATCTCCACCTTCGTCTCGCTGCCGGGCAGCTTCTTGTACGTGAGGAAGTAGTGCTTCAGCCGGTCGAGGAGGCCGGCGGGGAGCCGCTCGATCTCGGTGAGCCCGCCGTACACGGCATCGCCCTCGAGCACGGCGATGATCTTGTCGTCGGCCTCGCCCTTGTCGATCATGCGGAGGCCGCCGATGGGCGTCGCGGCGACGAGGAGGTCGCCGTGGGAGATCACCTTCTCGGTGAGGACGCAGATGTCGAGCGGGTCGCCATCGCCGATGATGCCGGTGCGGCCGACCTTCTGGGCGCAGTACTCGCCCACGGCGTCGCCGCAGTACGTCTGGGGCACGAAGCCATAGAGCGTGGGGCAGATGTTCGAGTACTGCTGCGGCCGGTCGATGCGGAGGTAGCCGCTGGCCTTGTCGAGCTCGTACTTCACGGTGTCGGTCGGGACGATCTCGATGAACGCCGTGACCTTGCGGGGCGCGTCCTTGCCGGCGGCGACGCCGTGCCAGGGGTGCGGCTTGAAAACGTACGCGAGGAGGTCGATGAGAGACGAGGGCGCTTCTTCGGAGCTTTCCGTCATCCCATGACGCTACCAGACCTCGGCGGTCCGGTAGGACCGCTAAGGAGATCGCGTGGCGATCTCCCGCCTGACCATAATCCCCCCGGCATGAGCTCCGATCCTCCCGCCAAGCCCGCGCCCCGCCGCTACGTGGTGGCGCGGACGCCCGCCTCGAAGAGCTACCGCGTGGACTACGCCCGCGAGCTGAACGAGGAGCAGAAGGCCGTGGTCTTCGCGGCCGACGGCCCGGCGCTCGTCGTGGCGGGGGCGGGCTCGGGCAAGACGCGCACGCTCGTCTACCGCGTGTCGCGCCTCATCGAGGACGGCATCGACCCCACGGCGTTCCTCCTTCTCACGTTCACGAACCGCGCGGCCC
>JAEUQS010000818.1 GCA_016789625.1 Acidobacteriota bacterium
GACGCGAGTACTTTACGGCGTTGGAGACGAGGTTGTCGGTCACCTGCACGAGCACCGCGCGGTCGGCCACGAGGGGTGCGGAGGCCGCGAGCACGAGGAGCGTCTGCCGCTTGGCGAGCGCGGCCGGCGCGTAGCTCTCGCCCACGCCGCGGACGACCTCGCCGAGGTCGCAGGGCGCGACGTTGAGCGCGAGCTTGCCGTCCTCGAGCGCGTTGATGTCGAGCAGGTTGCGCACGAGCTCGTGCATGCGCGCCGCCGAGGCGAGGATGCGCCGCAGCGCGTCCTCCCGCTCCTCCGGCGGCATCTCGGGATCCTCGAGGATCATCTCGGAGTAGCCCTTGATGCCGTTCAGCGGGTTCTTGAGGTCGTGCGCGGCGATGGCCAGCACCTCGCTCCGGTCGCGCGCCTGGATCTCGATGGTGCGCCGGGCGAGGAAGTCGCGGATGCGCCCTTCGAGCATCAGCCGGGCGAACAGCATCGCGAGGCCGTTCGTGACCGCTCCCGAGAGGTAGAAGTCGATATCGGTGCCGGGCCGCAGCCCGAGCGCGAGAAAGAAGAGCGCGAGGTCGCCCAGGAAGAGCACCGGCGCGAGCCGCGCGAACGGCAGAGCGACGGCGACCGAGAAGACCCCGATGTGGTGGATGGACGGGTTGCCGTTCCTGAGGAACGTCATGAGGAACGCGTTCCAGAGGAAGACGTAGAGACACAGGAGCAGCACGTGCGTCGCGACGCGCTGCCGCCGGGTGGTTCCTTTCGCGGGATTCACCGGGTCGCGCCTCGCGTAGACGAGGAACCCGATCGTGACGCCGAGGAGGAGGAGATGGCCGACGAGCGAGATCCGCATGGCGAAGGGATCCAGCCGCGCGACGTCCAGCACGTCGACGAGCACGAGGAGCACCACCATGACGACGGCCGAGAATCGCGCGAACGCGACGGCGCGATAGAAGCGCGCGACGTTCTGCTCTTCCAGAAAGGCGGCGCGCTCCTCGGGGCGGAGCCTCTGCAGGGGATCGCCGAAGAGCCTCTTCACGGCGCGGCCTCGAGGTACAGCGAGCACACGCAGCGCTTGCAGATGGGGTTCGACGCGACCTCGAGCGTTTCGCGGAAGGAGAGGCCCGCCGCGCCGTTGACCACGGAATCGAAGCCGCCGTCCCGCAGGTTGCCGTAGGCCGGCTGGAAGAAGCACGGACGCACCGTGCCGTCGGCCTCGACGACGGCCGAGACCCAGGGCGCGTTGCAGCGCGGGGCCACCGGCTCCTCGAGCCCGAGACCGGCGCGAAACGGAGCCAGCACGCGGCGGCGCAGCTTCTCCGGGCTCTCCGCGAGGAAGCCCGAAGCCACGTCCGCGGCGCAGTCGCGTTCGAGGGCGTCGATCTCCGCGGCCAGCGCGTCCACCTCTTCGGGCGTGAGCGCGACCTCGGAGGTCCGCTCCTCGTCCCAGCCGCCGGGCCGGTTGAACGCCTCGGACGAGACGTCGGCCGCGAGGAAGCTGAGGCTTTCGAGGCCCAGCTCCTTCGCCGCCCGGGCGGTCTCGCGCAGACGGTGCGCGTTCTGCCTCTGGCCGGTGCAGCGCCCGGCGACGGGGAACCCCGGACGCAGCGCGTGGAGCGCGCGGATGCCGGCGTGCATGCGGTCGAACGCCCTGGGCACGCGGCGGATCGCGTCGTGCAGCTCGCGCGGTCCGTCGAGGCTCACGATCACGTCGGAGACGCCCGCCGTGATGGCGGCCGCGTGCTTCTCGAGAAGGAGACCCGAGGAGAGGAGCGTGATCGCGAGACCGGCGTCCTTCAGCGGCGCGACGAGCGCGAAGAGGTCCTGGTGCATGAGCGGCTCGCCGCCCGAGAGGACGATCTGCCGCGTGCCCTTCGCGAGGAGCGCCGGGAGCAGGCTCTCCACGTCTGACCGCGTGAGCTGCCGGCTCTCTCTCTCCTTCCAGATGTCGCACATCACGCAGCGGCAATTGCAGCGCGCGTGCGGAAAGAGCACGAGGATGGGCAGCTCACTGAGAAGCGCGTTCAACGGCGGCGAAACTCCAGGAGGACGTGATCGGCCAGGTGCGGCAGCGGCCAGACGCCTTCGAGGCGCCGCTCCCAGCCGTCGAGGAGGGCGATGAGATCGGCGTGCCTCGCGGCCCAGGGCTCGAGGTACGACGGGGGCAGGAAGGCGCCGACGGCGCGGGCCTTCACGAAGCGAAAGTCCCGCGCGAAGGCCCGCTTCACGGTGCGGACCGAGGGGTAGCGCACCGTGAGCCCGCGCCATTCCGTGCCGCCGCGGGCCAGCCGCCGGAAGGCCTTGCGCGGCTCGCCGCGCGCGAGGAAGTGGACCCATTCCCAGGGGCAGAGGCGGCCCATGAGCACGAGAAACACCGGAGCTTTCGGGCGGAGGCGCGGGGCGAGGCCCGTCGAGACCGAGCGCAGATCCTCCACGCAGTTGAGGGCGCCGAAGTTGGAGTACGCGCCGTCGAACGTGCCCGAGAGCGAATCCAGCCGCTCGACGGGCAGCGTGCGCGCCGCCACCCGCGGCCCCACGCCGCTCTGCTTCGCCTTGCGCCGGGTGCGTGCGGTCATGGCCTCGGCCGCGTCCAGAGCCAGCACATGCGCCCCCTGCAGGGCGAGGTGGACGGCGTCCTCACCGGTGCCGCAGCCCAGGTCGAGCAGCCGGGGCGCGTCGCTCTCCTCGAAGAAGCGGTCGTCGAGGTGGCGCCACACCGCGTGGCGGAGCCTCAGGCCCAGCGGGGTCGACGTGAACGTGGCGTCGTAGCGCGCCGCGAGCGCCTCGAACGGCGAGACCGATGCGGCATTCCCCATGGCCATGGAAGGATCGTACGGCTCCAAAAGAAAAAGGGGGAGCGTTGGCCCCCCCTTTCGTTCCTGCCCAAACCCGGAAAAGTCAGCGCGCCGGAGGCGTTTCCCGGCCCGGAGGGCTGAAAATTACGCCATTTTTCGCAGCGCGAAGAAGCCCGCGGCGCCCACGAGAAGGACGAACACGGCAAGGCCGATCTCGTCGAGCGTGGGAACCTGGCTGACCACGACGGGGGCGGTCACGGCCGTCACGGCCGGAGCGCCCGCGACGGTGGTGACGCCGGTCGCGGCGATCGTGTAGGTGGAGTTCGTGATGAAGCCCGTCGTCGCCGTGACGTTCACCGTGAACTGCACCGTCTGGCCCACCGTGCTGGCGGCGAGGTTGCCGATGTTCCAGGTGATGTCGTTGCCGGCGAGCGTGCCGCCGTTCGTCGCGGAGACGAACGTGGTGTTGGCCGGGAGCGTCTCGGTGATCACGACGTTCGTGCGCGGAGTCGTGGTGGGGTTGCCGTAGGTGATCGTGTAGGTGAGCGAGGAGCCGCTCGCGACC
>JAEUQS010000844.1 GCA_016789625.1 Acidobacteriota bacterium
CCCGGGAAGTCCCCGGGAAGTTCCGGGATTCGGCGAGCCGTGCGCGTCCGTTGGGATGACCTCGAGCTGGACGGCGAGGGCCGGCAGCTCCTCCGCGGAGGAGCTCCGTTGCCGGTCACGCCGAAGGCGTTCCTTCTTCTCGCGCTCCTCGTGAAGCGGCGTCCCCGGGCCGTGTCGAAGGAAGAGATCCGGGAGGCGGTGTGGCCGCGGACGTTCGTCTCCGAGTCGAACCTGTCGAGCCTCGTCGCCGAGGTGCGGAATCTGCTGGGCGACGACGCGCGGAACCCCCGTGCGATCCGCACGGTGTACGGCTTCGGCTACGCGTTCTGCGCGGCCGTGCTCGAGGACGCTCCCCAGGAGGCTCCCGTGGCGCCGCCCGGACGCGCGGAGCTGCTCGGGCCCACAGGGCGGACGCCGCTCCGCGAGGGCACGAACCTCCTCGGCCGGGGTGAGGGGGCCGTCGTCCGCCTGGACGGCGAGACGGGCTCCCGGCGTCACGCGGTGCTGCGGCTCGAGGGCGAGGTCGCGACCCTCGAGGATCTCGGCAGCAAGAACGGGACGTTCCTGAACGGCACCCGCGTCGACGGCCGAACGCCGCTGGCCGACGGCGACGAGATCGAGGCCGGCGGACGGCGCTTCACGTTCCGGCGGGGCGCGCCTTCGGACTCGACGCGGACCGATCTCCGGCCATGACGCTCGCGCTCGTGCCCGGCCAGCTCATCGGGCCGTACGAGATCCTCGCGCCGCTCGGCGCGGGCGGGATGGGGGAGATCTACCGCGCCCGCGATCCGCGGCTCTCCCGCGAGGTCGCGATCAAGGTGCTGCCGTCGTCCTTCGCTGCCGACGCCGATCGGCTCGCGCGGTTCGAGCAGGAAGCGCGCGCCGCCGGCCAGCTCAGCCACCCGAACCTCATCACTGTGTTCGACGCGGGCGTCGCCGCGGGCGCGCCGTTCCTCGTCCTCGAGCTTCTCGACGGCCGGACCCTGAGGCAGCTGCTCGACGAAGGGCCCCTCCCGCCGCGAAAGGCCGCGGGGCTCGCGGCGCAGGCGGCGCGCGGGCTGGCCGCGGCTCACGCGCACGGAATCCTCCACCGGGACCTCAAGCCCGAGAACCTGTTCGTCACCCGGGACGGGCGCCTCAAGGTCCTGGACTTCGGCCTCGCCAAGCGCACGCCGGTGTCGGAGACGGGCGACGACGAGTCCACGGTCGCCGCGCTCACCGAGGAAGGGACCCTGCTCGGAACGCTCGCGTACATGTCGCCGGAGCAGGCGCGGAGGCAGCCCCTCGACCATCGCTCCGATCTCTTCGCGCTGGGCGTCGTGCTCTACGAAATGTGCCGCGGGCGGCGCCCGTTTCGCGGCGCGACCGAGGCCGATGTTCTGGCTGCGATCCTGCGCGAGGAGCCGCCGGCCCTCGACGCGGAGGGAAGCGGCGACGCGGCGCCTGCGCCTCCGGGCCTGGCCCGCATCGTGGAGCGCCTCCTCGCCAAGGACCCCGAGGAGCGCTTCCAGCAGGCCGCGGACCTCGCGTTCGCGCTGGACTCCCTGATCGGCGGCTCGGGGTCCGGCCCCGCGAAGGCGCCGTCCCGGGCGCGGTCGAAAGCGCTCGTCGGAGTCGGTGCCTGCGCGGCCCTCCTCGCCGCGGCGGCGGGCGGCGCGTTTCTGGCGAAGCTGGTCGTGCCGGATCGGGCGTCGACCCTTCCCGAGTTCCGCCGCACGACGTTCCGCAACGGACGAATCAGCGGGGCGCGCTTCGCGCCCGGCGGCCGCGAGATCGTCTTCAGCGCGGCGTGGGAGGGCGCTCCGGACGCGCTCTTCGCCGCCATCGAGGGCAGCCCGGAATCGCGGTCCCTCGGCGGAGGGCCCGCGGTGCTGGCCGGCGTCGCGCCGAGCGGCGAGCTCGCGCTCCTGCTGCGTCCGCAGGGCCGGCTCGGGGCCGAGGGGACGCTCGCCCGCCGTCCGTTCGCGGGCGAGGCCGTGCGCGAGATCGCCGAAGGAATTCAGGCCGCTGCCTTCCGGCCCGACGGAACGTTCGCGGTCGTGCGGACCGCCGCGAACGACGTGTCGCAGCTCGAATCCCCGCCGGGTACGGTGCTCCATCAGGCCCCGGCCCCGCGCGGGCTCTCGAACGTCGCCGCATCGCCGGAGGGTCCTGCTCTGGCGTTCGTGGAGCACGACGCGCAGCGCGGCGACCTGCAGGGCTACGTCGCGGAGTGGACGCCGGAGCACGGCGTGCGGCGCCTCACGCCCAGCTTCTGGTCGGTCACGGGAGTCGCCTTCGCGAGGGACGGCCGTGAGGTCCTGTTCTCCGGCGCGGCGAGCGAGGCGACGTCGCAGGGCATCTGGTCCGTTCCGCTCGGGGGCGGACCGGTTCGCGCCGTCGTGACCTCTCCCGATTCCCTCGTTCTCCACGACGTGGCCGACGACGGCCGGCTCCTCGTCGCGCGCGAGATCTCGCGCATCGGCATGGTCGTGAAGGGGCCCGACGGAGCGACTCCCCGAGACCTCTCCTGGCTCGACGGCTCGTGGATCCGCGACCTCTCCGAGGACGGCTCGCAGGTGCTCTTCGACGAGGAGGGAGACGGCGGCGGCCGCAAGAGCGGCGTCTACCTCCGGCCCCTTTCGGGCGCGCCGGCGGTGCGGCTCGGAGACGGAACCGCGGTGGCGCTGTCTCCCGACGGCCGGTTCGTCCTCGCGCGTCAACGATTCCTGGATCCGCCCCGCTTCGTCGTGTATCCCACGGGCGCCGGCGAGACCCGCGAGATCGATCTCCCCGGCGTCTCCCTGCGGGAGCGAGGCCGGTTCCTGCGAGACGGCACCGCGGTCGTCGTTTCCGGGAACGAGCCCGGCAAAGGTCTGCGATGCTGGGAGATTCCGCTCGACGGGACGAAGGGGCGGCCCGTCTCACCCGAGGGAGCGGGCTGTCGCATCACCTCTCCGGACGGCACGACGCTGGCTCCGCCGAAGGGCGACGCGCGCTGGACGCTCGTGAAGAGGCCGGACGGCGAGGATCCGCGAAAGCTGCCCACCCTGCTCGAAGGAGACCGGCCGCTCCGCTTCTCCTCCGACGGGCGCTCCGTGTTTCTCGTGAGCGGGGCGGCGCCGGGGACCCTCACGCGGATCGAGCTCGCCTCGGGGAACCGCACCGTGCTCGCGACGCTCCCGGAGCTACCCGCCGCGGGCCTCATGGTGACGACGCCGCCCGTCCTCTCCGGCGACGGCGCGGCGTGGGGCTTCACTTACCTGCGGCTGCTCTCGGATCTCTACGTCGTGTCGTTCCCGGCCGCTACACGTTGACGAAGCGGCGATAGCCCACCGAGAGGATGAGCCCCACCATGCCCCACGTCGCGAGCATGGAGCTGCCGCCGTAGGAGAGGAACGGCAGCGTGATGCCCGTGGTGGGCACCAGGCCCAGGTTCATCGCGACGTTGACCATCGCCTGCACGGCGAGGTTCGTCACGAGAAGGAGCACGAGGATCGTTCCGCCGCGATCCCTCGCGTCCCTCGCGATCGTGAGACCGCGCAGCACGAACGCGAGGTAGAGCGAGAGGATCACGAAGACACCCACGAAGCCCCATTCCTCGGCGAGCGCGGCGAAGATGAAATCGGTGTGGCGCACCGGCAGGAACCCGAGCTGGCTCTGGGAGCCCTTCTGCCAGCCCTTCCCCAGGATGCCGCCGGAGCCGATGGCGATGCGCGCCTGCCGCACCTGGTACCCGGCGCCCTGCGAAGCCGTGTCGGGGTCGAGGAACGTCCGGATGCGGTCCTTCTGGTACTCCTTGAGGAAGAACCACGAGCCGCCCATCGCGAGGAGACCCGTGATCGCCAGGATTCCCCAGAAGCGCGCGCGGAACCCGCCGAAGAACAGGGCCGCCACGAGGAACGGGGCGTACGTGAGCGCGACCCCGAGGTCCGGCTGGAACATGATGAGCAGCATGGGGAGGCCCACCGCGAACGCGAGCGCCCCGATGGTGCGGCCTCTCAAGAAAGCCCGATCGTCGTTCTCGAGGATCCAGGCCACGAGGAGCGCCACCGCGAGCCGCGTGAGCTCGGAGGGCTGGAACTGGAATCCCGAGACCGTGATCCAGCTCTTGGCGCCGGCGATCCGGCGGCCGAAGAGCGGCAGGTAGACGAGCGGGAGGAGCGAGAGCGCGAAGATGCCGGGCGAGTACTGGAGGAGGATCCGGTAGTCGACGACGATCAGCAGCACCGCGCCGAGGAGGCCGAGCCCCGCGGCGATGGCCTGCCTCGTCCCCAGGCCGGCGCGCGGCGTCCCGGCGGTGGTCGAGATGACCATGGCGATGCCGATGGCCGTGAGGACGAGGGCGAGCGCGAGGAGCCGGAGGTCGAGCCTGCGGGGGAGGATCTCCGCGAGGCGCGACACGGTCGCTAGTTCCCGACGGCCAGGCCGGCGGCGAGAGCGCTCGCCGGAGGCGCTTCCCGGCCCGGAGGGCTGAGCGGAGCCGGGCTCTCGGCAAGCTCGCGGGAGGGCGCGGGCTTCGGTGGAGCGGCCGGAGCCCGCAGGTAGGCCTCCACCAGCTTCGCCGCGAGCGGCGCCGCGGAGGTGTTGCCATGGACGCCATGCTCGACGAGGACCGCGACGGCGATCTTCGGATCGTTCCGGGGCGCGAAGCCCGCGAACCAGCCGTGGTCTCGAAGCTCCTCGGAGAGGAGATGGGCCTTCTTGGTGTCCTTCTGCGCGACGACCTGCACGGTGCCCGTCTTGCCGCAGAGATCCAGCCCCGGGAGCCGGATGCCATAGGCGGTGCCGCCGGGCACGTTCACGACGCGGTAGAGCCCCTCGACGATGGCCTCGTGAGCGCCCTCGGGAAACGGCACGTGCTGCCGGGCCGCGGGCCGGTGCACGAAGCGCTGACCGTTTCTTATGTTCTCGGCGATGTGGAAGAGATGCGGCGTGGGGAGCGCGCCGTCGGCATTCGCGAGGGCGGAGAACGCGCGGGCCACCTGGAGCGCCGTGACGAGCACCGGGCCCTGCCCGACGGCCGCCGAGATGGTCTCGCCCGGGTACCAGGGATGCCGGCGCGCCTCGGTGCTCCACTTCGTCGAGGGCACGATCCCCGTGCGCTCACCGACGAGGTCGATGCCCGTGGGCCCTCCGAAGCCGAGGGTGGTGGCCGCCTCGGCCATCGCGTCGATTCCGACGCGCTTGCCCATCGTGTAGAAGTAGGAGTTGCAGGAAACCTGCAGCGCCGTGGCGAGATCCACGCTGCCATGATGGCCGGAGCAGCGGAACGGCCGCCCGTAGAACGTGAGGGAGCCGTTGCAGCCCACCCGTTCGTGCGGGTCGACGCCGTTCGTGAGCGCGGCATAGGCCACGACGGCCTTCCACACCGAGCCCGGCGAATACAGGTTCTGGAGCACGCGGTTCTGGAGCGGCTTGTCCTCGTTGTCGATGAGCTCTCTCCACTCCGTCTGCGTGACCCTCTTCGTGAACGTGTTGGGATCGAAGGCGGGCGAGGAGGCCATGGCGAGGATCTCGCCGGTCTTCGGGTCGAGCGCCACGGCCGCTCCCACCTTGCCGGTGAGGTACTCCTCGGCGATGCGCTGGAGCCGCACGTCGATCGTGAGGACGAGCGTGTTCCCGGGCGCGGGCTCGGTGCGATCGGACTCGGCGACCTCGCGCCCGAACGAGTCGATCACGAACGTCCGGGCCCCCGAGGAGCCCGACAGGAGCTCCTGGTATGCGGCCTCGACACCCTTCTGTCCCACGGGCTCGCCGGGCCGGCCCTTGCTGCCCCGCGCGGCGAGCTGCTCCGTGGTGGCCTCGCCGAGGTGCCCCAGGAGGTGCGCGGCCACGGTGCCCTGGGTGTAGATGCGCCGCTCCGTGGTCTGCACGACGAGCTCGGGGTGCTCCAGCGCGTGCGACTCGACGGCCCCCACCTCGGCGATCGAGAGGTTCTCCTCGAGGACCACCGGGATGAACGTGGTGGCTCGCGGGGCGCGCTCCACGCGCCGCGTGAGCTCCTCGAGCGGGCGGTTCAGGAGCCCGGCCACGAACGCCAGCGAGGCGCCCAGGTCGCGGGTCTCGCGGCGGTAGAGGAGCAGCGCGAACGAGGGCTCGTTCTCGGCCAGCACGTGTCCGTTGCGATCCAGGATGAAGCCGCGCGGCGCGGTGATGGGCACCGAGCGCTCGCGGTTGTTCGCGGCCATGCGCTCGAACTCGTCGCCCCGGAGGACCTGGTGCACCCAGTACAAGAGAACGAGCAGGATGAACACGCTCCAGACCGCCGCCGAGAGAACGTCGATGCGGTGGAGCAGGGGGCGGCGGTCTTCGCGGGCGCTCGCGGGCACGTGGGGATTGTCCGCTACGTGAGCCGGCGGCGGCGCCGGGCCTCGAGGCGGTCCTTCCAGGGGACGTTGACGAGGGCCTGGGCGAAGGAGCCCAGCGCGGCGGTGGAAGCGGCCTTCAGCGCGAGCCCGGCCGGGTCCACCGAAGGGGAGATGTCCCTGAGGACGGCGAGGAGACCCAGCACGACGCCCGTCTCGACGAGCGTCGCGGCGCCCACCAGAAGGCCCGAAGCGAACGGCTTCTCGACGAGCATCCGGGCGCCGAGCGTGGCCACGAGGTACCCGAGGAGGACCTTCGAGAACGCATGGAGGCCCAGGAGCCGTTCCGGGCTCGAGAGCCCGTCCTCGAGGAGGCCGGCCGCGAGGCCCGCGAGCATGGCGGGGATCGGCAGGCCGCGCCGCGCGACATCGAACACGGCGACGAGGAAGAGGTCGGGGCCGTTCCGCACGGAAAGCGCCGAGAGCACCAGCGTGAACAGGGTGGCGCAGCCCAGGAGGAGAAAGAAGCGGAGGGTCTTCATCCGCGGCCGGCCGGCGCGGGCGGACCCTC
>JAEUQS010000429.1 GCA_016789625.1 Acidobacteriota bacterium
GTCGTCGAACGCCGAGACCTTCTCGCCGCCCACGAAGATGCGGAGCGTGTCGGCCACCGCCGCGACGCTGACACCCAGCTCCGAGGCCTTGTCGCGGTCGACGCGCACGCCGAACTCGGGCTTGCCGTAAATGAGAGAGGAGTCGACGTCCACCGTGCCGGGAATAGACGCCAGCTTCGTGATGAGGCGGCTCGAGATCTCGGAGAGCTTCGCGAGATCGGGCCCGTTCACGACGAACAGGATCTCGGCCTCCTTGGCGCCGCTCTGGAAGGCGTTGACCATGGAGACGTCGGCGCGGAGGTTCTCGCCCCGGTACTTCGTGAGGATCTCCTTGCGGACGCGATCCATGACCTTCGACTGCGGTTCCTTGCGCTTCCTCGCGTCGACGAGCTTCACGTAGAGGGATCCGTAGTTGGGCGTGCGCTTGGAGTCGCCGCCGACCGTCAGAACGGTGGAGGTCACCCCCGTCAGAGCGCGCACGTCCCGCGCGATGCGGTTGCCGACGAGCTGCGTGGCCTCGAGCGTGGTGCCTTCGGGCGCGCGGAAGTTCACCTCGAACTGAGCCTCGTCGTCCGTGGGCAGGAAGTTCTTGTTGACCTTCATGAAGAGCGGGCCCGTGGACAGGAGCACGAGCCCCGTGATGCCCACGACCACCAGCCGGTGCTTCAGGGACCAGTGGAGCATCGCCATGTACGCGCGCTCGACGAGCGGGTAGAGTCCTCGGTCGCGCGAGGCGCCGTGCTCGTGGCCCTCTTTCGTGACCTTCGTCTTCGTGCGCTTCAGGAGCCGCGCCGAGAGCATCGGCGTCAGCGTGAAAGCGACGAGCAAAGAGACCAGGATCGCGAACGCCATGGTCAGGCCGAAGGAGTTCATGAACCGGCCCACGATGCCGCCCATGAACGCGACGGGCAGGAACACGGCGACGAGGGAGAACGTCGTCGCCATGACGGCGAGCCCGATCTCCTTGGTTCCCTCGATCGCGGCCTCGAACGGCGGCAGGCCCTTCTCCTCGATGAACCGGAAGATGTTCTCGAGGACGACGATGGCGTCGTCGATGACGATGCCCACCGCCAGCGTCAGAGCGAGGAGCGTGAGCACGTTGAGCGAGAAGCCCATGGCGTACATGAGGCCGTACGTCGAGATGATCGACGCCGGGATCGCGAGGCCCGCGATGAGCGTGGAGCGCCAGTTGCCGAGGAACAGGAGCACCACGAGCGCGGCCAGGAAGCCGCCCACGATGAGATGCTCGGTGACCGTGTTCACGGCCTCACGGATGAAGGAGCCCTGGTCGCGGACGATCTCGATGGAGTAGCCGGCGGGCAGCTGCGGCGCGATGTCGTGGAGCTTCTCCTTGACGCTCTCGATGACGGCCAGCGTGTTCTGTCCCGACTGCTTCCGCACCTGGAGCACCACCGTGGGCTGCGCGTCCCGCGAGGCGGCCGTCTTCGATTCCGCCACGCCGTCTTCCACCTCGGCCACGTCGCCGATGCGGATGGGCAGACCGTCGCGATACGTCACGACGATGTCGTTCAGCTCGGGGACCTTGGCCACGCGTCCGTAGACGCGGATCGTGGATTCCGTGCTGCCGCTCTTCACCGTGCCGCCCGGGATCTTCACGTTCTGGGTGAGGAGCGCGTTCTTGACGTCGAGGACGGTGAGGCCGTATGCCCGGAGGCGCGACGACACGAGGTTGACGTTGATGCGCCGGGCCTGGCCGCCGAGGATCACGACCTGTCCGACGCCGCTGATCGATTCGATCTGGCGCTTGAGGATCTTGTCGGCGTACTCGGTCGTCTCGCGGAGCTCGCGGTTGCCCGAGAGCGCCACGGAGAGGACGGGCGTCGCATCGGGGTCGAATTTCTCGACGACGGGCGGGTCGATGCCCTTGGGCAGCTCGGCCAGCACGCGGTTCACGCGGTCGCGGACTTCCTGCGCGGCGACGTCACCGTTCTTCTCGAGCTTGAAGGAGATGATGACCTGCGAGATGCCTTCGGCGGAGGTCGAGATCAGGTCGTCGACTCCGGAGATCGTGTTGACGGCCTCCTCGATCTTGTCGGTGATCTCGGTCTCGACCTCCTCGGGGGCGGCGCCATCGAGCCGGGTGATGACGCCGACCTGCGGAAAGTCCACGTTCGGATAGCGGTCGGTGCCGAGCCTCTTGTAGCCGGCCCAGCCCACGACGACGAGCGTCAGGATGATCACGGAGGCGAAAACCGGCCTCCTCACACAGATGCGGGCGAGTCCTTGCATGGCGTTCTGTTCCTGTGCTGCTGTGCCGAGAGCGTCTTCAGCGTGCGATGAGGAGGCCGTCGGTCAGCCGCGCGGTGGGGCGGAGCACGAGCTTCTCCCCTTCCGCGACGCCGGTGCGCAGCTCGACGAGATCGCCTGCCTCGCGGCCCAGCGACACGACCCGCTCCTCGACGCGCTCCGCGCCGAGCACGAAGACGCGCGACACGCCCGACTGGGTGACGATGGACGAGCGCGGCGCGAAGATCGCGGGCGTCGACGTGGGCATCTCGATGCCGGCGGTCACGAACAGGCCGGGCTTGAGCAGACGGGCCGGATTCGGCACGAGCGCCTCGACGACGAGAGAGCGCGCCCTGGCGTCCACGGAGGGCCCGATGTGCGCGACCTTGCCCTCGAAGACCTTGCCCGGGAAGGACTGTACGGTGAAGGAGACGCTCTGTCCGAGCTTGACGGCGGGAATGGCCGACTCGGCGACCGACAGCTCGGCGCGCAGCGGATCGATCTTCATGAGGAGCGCGACCGGCGCGCCGCGGCGCACGAACGCGCCGGCGCTGACGCGCTTCTCGGCCACGAGGCCCGAGAACGGCGCGCGGATGACACAGTCGTCGAACGCCTTCTGGGCGAGCGTCAGCCGGGCCCTGGCGAGGTCGAGGTCGATGCCCTTGCGCTCGCGCTCGGCCCGGGCGACGACCTGCTTGTCACGCAGCTCGGCGTACCGCGAGGACTCCGATTCCGCCCACGCGAGGGAGGCCTTCGCCTCGTCGAGCTGAGCCTTGGCCTCGGCGGTATCGATGCGGGCGAGCACCTCGCCCTTGTTCACGTAGGAGCCGCGCTCGACGAGCACGTCGGCCACGCGGCCGTCCCTCTCGGCGGCGATCTCGGCGCTCTCGTCGGCGACGAGGGAGCCCGTCACCTCGAGGCGGCTCGCGATCACCTTCGATACGGCGGGGAGGGAGGTCACACGGATCGGCTCGGGGATGGGCAGCTTCTGCGCCGACGCGTTGGCCTCGCCACAGCCCGAAAGAACCAGCGAAGAGGCGAGGAGCGCGCCGAGCGCGCCCAGAGTCGCGAGACTCGGCAGGCGGGAATCGTTCATGAAGCGCTCCTTTCGGGATCGGCGTCGAGGTCGGGAGCAGCCGCGAGGCTGGCTTTCTGGAGGCGGTCGGGAAGGTCGCCGGCGAAACGCGCGCAGCAGACCGGATCGATCGCGAGCAGGCTGGCGATCTCGAAACGCGTCAGCTCCGTGCCCGAAGCGACCAGAGCGTCGAGGGTGGCGGCCCGGTCGCGGCCGAAGGACCGGCGAAAGTCCTCGTCCGTCATGAGCCGCCCGATGATGATTTCCACGCTACGTTGAGACATCCACGTGCACCCCACGTGGTCAATCCACGTTTCGTGCCAGGAGTCCTCCGGCATCCGGAAACGGACGCGCAAGTGATTTCAGCGCAACGACTTAAGGGCTCCTTCGGGCGCGTAGCAAGGCCCGTCCGCCGCTCCTCAGATTGCGGATGGATCGACAGTCGCGCCCGGCAAGAGGGCTCAGGCCTTCGTCTTGGAGGCCTTCTTCTCGTTCTCTTCGAGCTGCTTGCGTCCACCCCTGAGAAACGTGCCGGCCTTCTCCTTCGTGCCGAACCCGCGATAGCGCACGGCGCCTTCGTAGCCGGGACGCGTCACCACGAATGTAGGGAAGGCCGAGAGCTTGAAGCGCTGGTAGAGCTC
>JAEUQS010000031.1 GCA_016789625.1 Acidobacteriota bacterium
TGCGCCAATCCCCTGATGCTTCAATGATCGAAGCGCACGCCGGCCCTGATCCCTCGGATCCTGCATTGCCCACTCGCGGGCGTACTCCATGCACGGGATGTCGTCCAATCCCATACACAGCCCCAAGGGGTCAGCCTTCCAATAGTTGCCGACACCCCAGGCGTACTGGTTCATGGAATCGGGGAATCCGAGAGGGTCAGCGGAGACGAAGGAGCCGGTCTCTGGGTCGTACCAGCGGTTTTTCGCGTAGCAGGGGCGGGTCTGCTCGTCGTACTCCAGAACGTGCCAGAGGCTCTGGAGTTTCCGGAAAGAGGCCGACCCTTCGTACTCCGACCTGGCGCAGTCGTACCGCACAGCGTCGAACCCGGGTCCGCCGCAACTCCAGACCAGTCTGGTACTTACACCTTGTGCGACTACGACGACGCTTTGGCCGAGGATCTGGAGAGTCCAAGTACGGTTCTCGAGCTGAAGACCTGGCGGACCTCGGATCCGGTCGACGTCCACGAGAGCGATGCCTTGAAGCGGGTCGAAGGTTCCGGCTTCCCGCCTTTGTGTGCTCGGAAGGGGCCCGAGCCCCAGCGCGCTGGGCTCGAATTCGCTTGGCCCGGCGGCAACTCCGGCAGCCTGGCTCCACCAGGGGGAAGGCGCATCCATGGGAAGGCCGGAGTACCGGGCGACGCCAAGAGGGCCCTGGAGGGCCATTGCTTCGGGTTCAGAGGGTGGTCTCGGCCGGGAAGCGCGGGCGTTCACGGGCAAAAGGGCCACGATCGCGAGCGTCAGGATGCCGAGGACTCTCACGAAGACATGACGCACGCGAGGATTCTGAACGATCCCGCCAGGAAGGGCTACAGACCCTCGATGACCAGGCTTCCGTACCGGACGGAGATCTCGACCCCACTCCCCGAGGTGAGGCCGAGGTCTTGCGCCATCGTCCTCGGGATGCGGACTGCCAGGCTGCTTCCACATCGATGCACCCTGGTCTTCACTCGTACCTCCGTCGCGACATCATGATCCGCGCTGAGGGACTGCCGTCAAGCGGACCGAGTCCTAGCGTCCGCGCAGCTTCCAGAAGAGCTGGGCGAGACGGCTGCGCGGACGCCGATCGGCACGCCCCCTCAGCATGAAGTGCCGCACGGCGCGGGAGGGCGAGACGCGGCCGGCGGTGCGCTCCCTCAGATAGTGGAGATGCTCCATCACGGCGAGGTAGAGGTCTGTCTCGGTGCGGCCGGGAAAGTCCTCGAGAAGGCCGCTCTCCCGGATCAGCGCCACGGTGGGCCGGTAGACCCGCGCGAGCCAGGAGGCGGCGGCGTCCGGGCCGCAGACGTCCTGCCCCGTCTCCAGACCCCGAAAGTAGCCGTGGACGGCGATGTGGTCGAGGAGCCGCTCGTACGACAGAGCCTCCGTGGCCTCGAGCGGGGCGCCGACATCGGGCACGAGGCCGGTGATCTCCAGGAAGCTCGCGCGAGCGGCCTTGAGGACCACCTCTTCCAGCGACTCGTCTCCCGACAGCGCGACGGGCGTCGCGAACTCCCGCACGTGCGCCTCGATGGATTCCGCCCCCTCGGCGCGCGCCACAGACACGCGGTGATGCCCGTCGAGGACGAAGTACACGCCGCCGGCCGCGTAGAGCTCGACGGGCGGGAAGCCCTTTTCGTCCACGAGGCCCTGGACGTCCTCCCACCTCTCGCGCGAAGCGCCCTCGCGCGGGAGAAACGCGCGATTGAATTCCGGTCCGCGGCCCACCGACCCCACGATCGACGCGAGCGGCACCTCGGCGATGCCCCGGTCGACGACCCGCGACAGGTTCAGGCGTCTGCGGACCTCCTCGAACGGCAGGAGGTCCACGGGCCGGCCGCGTGCCAGCGCGTACA
>JAEUQS010000037.1 GCA_016789625.1 Acidobacteriota bacterium
GCTGCCGCCCGTGCCGATCAGTGCCAGGAGCTCGTAGCCGGAGACCTGGGGAGCCTGAAAGTGAGGCTCCGCGCCTTCGGCGCTGCGCACCGGCGTCGTGGTCAGGGGCTCGCCCAGACGACGTCGTCCGAGTCTCCCGCCTTCCCGTTCGGGCCGCCCGACCGGAGCTCGCAGCCGTCGAAGAGGGGCTGGCCGCCGTCACTCACCGCGCCGGGGCCCGTGCGCGGCTTCAGCGCTTTGTACACGATGGGGTTTCCCCAGCCGTCGTTGCGGAAGGGATCGGTGATGGGACCGAAGCGGCGCTCGACTTCCGACAGCGCGGGGGGATAGCCGCCGTTCTCGCCCTCGTAGATCTCGACGAGCTTCACGATGCGGCGCATGTTGTCGCCCGTCGTCGCCTTCTGGTTGCCGCGGAACATCACGAAGAACCCCAGGAGCGCCGTTCCCACGATGATGCCGAAGAGGATCTTCCGAGGGGTGATCTCGATACCGTAGCGCTCGAGGATTCCCTCGGCCTCTTCGATCTCGGCGGAAGCGGGCGCTGCCGGCGCGGGCGCTCGCGGTGCGGGCGCCGGCCGTGGGGCACCGAGCGGCTTCCGGCAGAACTCGCAGCTCTTCGCGGCGGGCGCGTTCGCCCAGCCGCACCCGGGACACGGAATGCTCGGAGCCGAGGCTCCGGAAGACGTCGACCCCTTGGGATTCGCGTCGGCCATGGCGCTGTGGGTGAATGATAATCCCGCGAGGAGCCGGCCGATGAAGGTCGCCGCGATCTGCCCCACGTGCTCGAGGCCCGCGTCCACCAAGGGACGCTCCGTGTGCCTCTACTGTGGAGCGCCGCTTCAGCCCGTCGTGACCGGAAAGGTCTCCGCGGCGCAGAGCGGAATCGCGATCGACGTGCCCCCCGAGCTTCGGCGGGAGGCCCGGGCGAGCGCGGCCCCCGTCGCCATCTCCGTCCCCGTCGTTCCCGTGCCGCGTCCGTCCCTCTGGCGCGCGCTCGGCGACAGGCCCCTCGTGGCCGCGCTCCTGTGGTGCCTCGGCGTCGGCGCCGCGATCCTGTTCCTGGGTTCGTTCATCGCGGAGCAGCAGGACCGGGCGAAACGTCCCCAGACGACGCGCCGGGTCCGCTGACGCGCTGGAATCTCAGGTACAGAGGCCCGGCGCCGAGGACGAAGATCATCCAGCTCATGAAGCCGGGGCGGTTCGCCGCGGCCAGCTTCACCTCTTCACCCGGCGCGACCTCGATCTCCAGCGACTTCCGGAACATCGTGTTGTCCGCCTTCACCCGATGCCTCCCCGGCGGCACGTCCCGCACGACCGTGTCGCCGACGGCCAGCTGGGCGACGCGATCTCCGTCCACGTCGATCACGATGCGGCGCTGACCCACGTCGTCGGCGTCGGTCCTCGTCACGGTGATCCGGCCGCTCGGGCTCATGGCGCCTGGGCCGACCGTCCGGTGGCGGAGTAACCGGTCGGAATCCAGGGCAGCAGCTCGGGCGCGCTCTCCGAAGTCGACCGCCATTGCCTCACCCGTTCGCGTCCCCCGGCGCTCGATCCTTCGAGGGCTGCGAGCGCCGAAACGGGATCGAGCTGCAGGCTCGCCTTCGGCAGGTAATCGGGAGCCATCAGAACCACGAGGGGCGCATCGTCAGGTAGCTGTCCTCGTTCTCACGGCACAGGGTCACGAGCGCCGGGACGCGCGGAAGCTCGGTTCGCAGCCAGTACTGCGCGGCGGCCAGCTTTCCTTCCAGGAAGTCCCGCTCGGAAGAGCCCGAGGCCATCGCCTCCCGCGCCGCGGCCGCCTGGAGCAGCCACTGCCAGGCGATCACCGTGGTGGAGAAGAGCTCCAGGTAGTCGGCCGAGTGGCAGAGCATGCCCTCGACGTCGCCCGAGCGGCCCCGCTGGGCCAGCTCCTTCGTGAGCTCGGAGACCTCGACCGCGGCTCCGGTGAGCGCCCCGATCCAGGACGCCGCGACGCCTGCCGCGGCCGCGCGTTCGCAGGTACGCGCGATCTCCTCGGCGAAGGCCCGCATCGCGGCCCCGTTGTGAGCGACCACCTTGCGGCCCAGGAGATCGAGTCCCTGGATCCCGGTGGTTCCCTCATGGATCGAGTTGAGCTTCTGCTCGCGGAAGAAGATCTCGGGCAGGTATTCGCTCGTGTAGCCGTAGCCGCCGTGGATCTGGAGCGCCAGCACCGTCGACTCGAAGCCCTTTTCCGCGGGAAACGACTTCGTCACCGGAGTCAGGAGATCGAGCAGCACCTGGGCATGCTGGCGCTCGCCTTCGGTTGCGGCGTGCGACGCGCGGTCGGCGTAGAGGGCGGTCTGGAGGAGCAGCGACATGCCGCCCTCCACGATGGCCTTCTGCCGGAGCAGCATGCGCCTTACGTCGGCGTGCTCGATGATGGGCACCTGCGGGAGCTGCGGGTCCTTGCTCGTCGCGAGGCGTCCCTGAGGCCGTTCCCGCGCGTAGCCGAGACTTTCGTGGTACGCGACGGACGCCGTCGCGACGCCGTTCGCGCCCACCATGATGCGGGCCTCGTTCATCATCTGGAACATGCAGGAGATGCCCTGGTGCGGCGCTCCCACGAGCCATCCCCGACAGTCTCCGCCCTCTCCGAGGCTCAGCACCACGCTCGGAAGCGCCTTCCAGCCGATCTTGTGGATGAGCCCCGAGACCCCAACGTCGTTCGGCTCGAGGCCGCTCACCCCGAACCGCAGTCGAGGCACGAGGAAGAGGCTCACGCCGCGGATTCCCGAGGGTGCCCCCTCGATGCGCGCGAGCACCATGTGGACGATGTTCTCCGAGAGGTCCTGGTCGCCTCCGGAGATGAAGATCTTCGAGCCCGAAATCAGGTAGTGGTCGCCAGCGGGCCTGGCCCGGGTCGACACGTCGGCGAGGCTGGAGCCCGCGTGCGGCTCGGTGAGCGCCATGGTGCCGGTGAACCGGCCTTCGTGCATCGGCTCGAGGTAGAGGGCCTTGAGAGCTTCGCTTCCGAATTCCTCGATGAGGTGCGCCGCGCCCGCGGTGAGGCCCGGGAAGCCGAAGAGCGCCGGATTCGCGGCCATGAGGTAGAGGCTCGCCGCGGTGGAGATCGCGAGCGGCAGCTGCTGGCCGCCCACCTCGAAGGGGCGGGCCGCGGCGATGACGCCCATCTCGCGCAGCTTCGGCCAGAGCGTGTGGAGGCGCGGGCTCACGAGCACCCGGCCGTCCACGAGCCGGGGCGGATCCTCGTCGAGCGCGCGGGTCGCGGGGAACACGGCCTCACGGGCGAAACGCGCCGCCACGCTCACGAAGGCGTCGAACGTCTCGCGCGAGTGCTCCTCGAAATGCGGCAGCCCGAGCAGCGATTCCGCGCCGAGAACGCCGTAGAGGGTGAAGGCCACGTCGCGGTCGTCGAGCAGCGGATTCGTCACCGCGATGACGTTAGCATTCCGCTCATGCGCGCTTTCCTCGTTGCCGCCTGCCTCCTCCTCTCGGGAACCGTGTCCGCACAGACGCCGCTCCCCAGCGTGCCCCTCCCGCCGGACCTCGACCGCGTTCTCAGGGACTACGAGACCTCCTGGGCGAAGAAGGACGCCGCCGGCCTCGCCGGGCTCTTCGCCGAGGACGGGTTCGTGCTGCAGGGCGGCCGCCCGCCGATCCGGGGCCGGGCCGCGATCCAGGGCGCTTACGCGGGCTCGGGCGGTCCGCTCTCGCTGCGCGCCCTCGCGTTCGCCGTCGAGGGGCCGGTGGGATACATCATCGGCGCCTACGCTGCCAAGGCCGGCGATCCGGACGACGGCAAGTTCACGCTCACGCTGCGAAAGGGCGCCGACGGAAAGTGGCTGATCTTCTCGGACATGGACAACGGCAGCCGGCCGCGTCCCGGTCCGCCGCCTCCGTCACCGACTCCGAAGCCCTGATCTCAGAGCATCCGGAGGAGCGAGGCCTTGCGCCGTTCGTAGGGCAGACCCAGCCCCAGATCGAGCGCGAGATCGCAGAGGCGCACGGCCTCCTCGAACTCGGCCCGGTCGCTCCGTAACGCGATACCGCGTTCCAGGAAGCGCAGCTCGGGGAGCTCCTTCGTGAGCCGTCTCCCCATCTCCTCCCGCGCGACCGCGATGTAGCCCTCGGCCTTCCCGAGGGCGTCGAGCGCGACGTCTTCGTCGGGAGACTCGCCCGCGAGGAGCGCGTACGCGAAGAACTTCACCGCGTTCGGCATCGAATCGGAGGAGTCGATCGCGCGGCCCACGTACTTGGCCCCTTCGTTCCTCAGGGATGCCTCGCGGAAGCCGGAGAGGAGGTCGTCGAGGCGATCCTCGGTGCTCTTGCGGATGGGCTCGAGTCGCTTTGCCATTTGGCGGAGGGTAGCTCAGCGCTTGATCGTGGCTGCGCACCTTCCTTCTGCGAGATGAGGAAGAGCGTGGCGAAGCCTGCCTTCCTCACCGTGGCGAGGACCGGTCTCACGTCACCGGTCGACAGCTCGGCGTCGGCCGCGAGCAGGACCTGCGCGCCCGGATTGCGCTCGTAGGCTTCGCGGAGGCTGGCTTCCAGCTCGGATTCCACGAGCCAATGTGGCTCCGCCCCTTCGCTCCCGAGCCAGGTCGTCCCGTCCTGCCGCAGCTCGAGGTGGATCTTTTTCGACTCCTTCGAGAGCTTCATGGGGTCCTCGGTCTTCGGCGGCTTCACCTTCGCGAGGAGCGGGACGACGACCATCGAGATGATGAGGAGGACGAGACAGACGTCCACGAGCGGCGTGACGTTCATGTCGCCGCGGGGCTGCTCGACGCGCGGGCCGGCCTTGATGCGTCTCATGCTTCCATCGATCGCGCGGCAGACGGAAAGTTCCCCGATACTTCCGGGATGAACGACCGTCAAGGCCCCCGGGAGAACCGCAACGACCGCTCCGACCTCGCCGCCCTCGCCCGCGAGGCGATGAGGGAGCGCGGGCTCTCGCCGGAGTTCGAGCCCGCGGTGCTGGCCGAGGTCGCCGCGATGCCCTCCGATCCTCCGGCAGACGGCGACGTCCTCGATCTCACGGGGCTCTGCTGGGTCTCGATCGACAACGACGACTCGCGCGATCTCGATCAGCTCTCCGTCGGGGAGCGTCTCGCCGATGGCGGGGTCAAGGTCCTCGTCGCCATCGCCGACGTGGACGCCCTCGTGAAGAAGGGCTCCCCCACCGACGGCCACGCGCGAACCAACACGACCTCCGTCTACACCGCGGGCGGGGTCTTCCCCATGCTGCCCGAGCGCCTCTCGTACGACCTCACCTCGCTCAACGAAGACGTGGACCGCCTCGCGATGGTGATCGAGATGACCGTCGCGAACGACGGCGCGATCACGGCGCAGGACGTCTACCGCGCCCTCGTGCGCAACCGTGCCCAGCTCGCGTACGACACCGTGGCCGCCTGGCTCGACGAGGGCGGGCCCGCGCCCGCGAGGGTCGCCGCCGACCCCGAGGTCGCCGCGCAGATCCGGCTGCAGGCCGAGGCCGCGGGAAATCTCCGGCGCGTGCGCTTCGAGGAAGGGGCGCTCACGCTCCAGTCCATCGAGGCCCGGCCGGTCTTCGACGGAATGACCATCGTCGACGTCGCCGCGCAGCTCCCGAACCGCGCCAAGAACCTCATCGAGGACCTCATGGTCGCCTCCAACGGCGTCACCGCGCGCTTCCTCGAGGACCGGGGCTTCCCCTCGCTCCGCCGCATCGTGCGCGAGCCCGCGCGCTGGCTGAAGATCGTCGAGGTCGCGAAGGAGTACGGCGAGGTTCTGCCCGGCGCGCCCGACAGCCGCGCGCTCTCGGCCTTTCTGGCCGCCCGCAAGAAGGCCGACCCGCTTCGCTTTCCCGACCTCTCGCTCGTGATCGTGAAGCTCATGGGGCCCGGCGAGTACACCGTCGAGCGGCCGGGCGAGGACGGCCCCGGACACTTCGGTCTCGCGGTGAAGGACTACACGCACTCCACCGCGCCGAACCGCCGCTACCCGGACCTCATCACCCAGCGGCTCCTGAAAGCCGCGATCGCGAGGTCGGCGCTGCCCTACTCCGCCGAGGAGCTCGACGAGCTCGCGCGGCACTGCACCGATCGCGAGGACGACGCCAACAAGGTGGAGCGCCGGCTCAGAAAGTCCGCGGCGGCCCTGCTCCTCTCGCAGCGCCACGGCGAGACGTTCGAAGGCGTCGTGACGGGCGCGAGCGACAAGGGCACCTGGGTGCGGCTCCTGCGTCCGCCCGTCGAAGGCCGCGTCGTGCGCGGGTTCCAGGGCCTCGACGTGGGCGACCGCGTCGCCGTGACGCTCCTCGACACCGACGTCGCGCGGGGCTTCATCGACTTCGGAAGGGCGCGCGGCCGCGGACTGTGATCGGCCGTCATCCGTGGCGTTCGCGGCTG
>JAEUQS010000068.1 GCA_016789625.1 Acidobacteriota bacterium
GTCGATGTCGCCGCGGATTCCTGTGATCCGCCCGTCCGCGACCTCGATCGCGACCCCGCAGATCGCCTCGCAGAGGTTGCAGGTGCGGTGGTGGGTCGAGGACGTCGCGGGAATCACGAGCGCCCCAACACCGGGATCGACGCGCCGTGGATGCCGCGCGCACCCTCCGACGCGAGGAACACCACGACGTCCGCGACCTCGGCCGTCGTCACCCAGCGCGTGGGATCGGCATCGGGCATGGCCGTCCGGTTGGCCGGCGTATCCATGGTGCCGGGGAGCACGGCGTTCACGCGGATCCCCTCGCCCTTCAGCTCCGCCGAGAGGGCCTCGGTGAGCCGGAGCACGGCCGCCTTGGAAGCGGCGTAGACGCCGCCGCCCGCGAATGCCGTGAGCGCCGCGGGGGAGCCGATGCTCACGATGCGTCCGCCTCCCCGCTTGCGGAGCTCGGGGACGACGGCCCGCGCGGCGAGGTAAACCGATTTCGCGTTCAGATCCATGAGGAACGCCCACGAGCCTTCGTCCATCTCCATCACGCTCCCGTGGCGGTAGGCCCCGGCGATGTTCACGAGGACGTCGATGTGGTCGAAGCGGGCGATCACCGCGGCCGCCATCGCCTCGAGCGCCGGAGCGCTCGTCACGTCCACGCCGCCGAGGAGGAGCGCCGAATCGGCGGGCAGATCGGCATAGGCCGCCCGGAGCGCGTCGTCCGCGCGGTCCACGAGCGCGAGCCGGGCGCCTCTCGCGAGGAAGGCGCGGGCCGTGGCGGTGCCGAGGGCGCCCGCCGCTCCGGTGATGACGACGACGTCGTTCTGCATGAAACGCATTCTGCCGCTATCGTCTTCCCGATGCGCCGCCGCGACTTCCTGGCCCTTTCCGGCCTCTTCGCAGCTCCGGCATGGGCCGCGGAGCGCGTGAGACCGAAGTCTCTGGGCATCGCCGCCGCGTCGGACCTGAAGTTCGCCATGGACGAGCTCATCGCGCGCTTCCAGGAGACCCGTCCCGGGCAGATCGTCCGCGTCTCCTACGGCTCCTCCGGGACCCTCCTCGCGCAGATCCGGGCAGGCGCGCCCTTCGACGTCTTCTTCTCGGCCGATGCGGACTATCCGCGCACGCTCGAGACGGACGGCCTCGGCGACGGCCCCACGTTCCTCTATGCGACCGGGCATCTCGCGATCTGGGTGCCGAAGCCTTCGCCGCTCGACATCGAAGCGAAGGGACTGAAGGCTCTGGCCGGCCCGGCCGCGAGGAAGATCGCCA
Organism: Acidobacteriota bacterium; assembly: GCA_016789625.1. GTDB lineage: Bacteria > Acidobacteriota > Thermoanaerobaculia > UBA5066 > UBA5066 > JAEUQS01. Next base: position 1,258 of record JAEUQS010000068.1, read on the forward strand.
TCGCGAACCCGCGGCATGCGCCCTACGGCCGCGCGGCCGAGGCCGCGCTGCGGAACGCCGGCCTGTACGACGCGCTCGAGCCGAAGCTCGTCTTCGCCGAGAACGTGGCGCAGGCGGCCCACTTCGTCGAGAGCGGCGCGGCCGACGCCGGCCTCGTGGCGCGCGCGCTGAGCAAGGCCCGGGGCATGGGCGAGAAAGTGCGTTTCGTGGACGTTCCCGAGGGGCTGCACCCGAAGCTCACGCAGGGCGGGCTCGTGCTGAAGGCCTCGAAGAACCTTCCCGAGGCGCGGGCGTTCCGGACGTTCGCGCTCTCCGAAACCGGGCGAGCGATCTTCGTGGCTTACGGGTTCTCGGCTCCCTGACGTGGACACCGGCGCGCTTCTTCTCAGCCTGAAGCTCGCGCTCGCGACGACGCTCGTCCTCGCCGTCCTGGGCGTGCCGCTCGCCGCCTGGCTCGCGTTCACGCGCTCGCGGCTCCGCTTCCTCGTGGAGCCGCTGGTCGCGCTGCCCCTCGTGCTGCCGCCCACGGTGCTCGGCTTCTTCCTGCTCGTGGCGCTGGCCCCGCGCAGCCCCCTCGGCCGCTTCTTCGACGAGGCGTTCGGGCTCCGGCTCCCCTTCACGTTCTGGGGTCTGCTGGTGGCCTCGGTGCTCTACAGCCTGCCCTTCGCCGTGCAGCCGTTCGCGACC
>JAEUQS010000116.1 GCA_016789625.1 Acidobacteriota bacterium
TCCGCGTCGTCACCCGATATCGGGTTCCGGTGTGATCCGCAGCCGCTGGGACCTCTCGGCCTCGGAGAGCCGCCTCTGGTCGCTCGTCGCCAAGCGCTGCGAGCCGGGCGCCGACAAGGAAGACCTCGACCGGCGCATCTGGGATCTCTTCGGCGAGGACTGGGCGATCCTGTGGACGGACCTCACCGGCTTCTCCCGCAACGTCGCGACGTTCGGGATCACCCATTTCCTTCAGATCATTCACGAGCAGAAGGCCCTGTTCCTCCCGCTCGTGGAGAAGCACGACGGCGTGCTCGTGAAGATCGAGGCCGACAGCCTGCTGCTGCTGTTCCGCAGGGCCTCGTCGGCTCTGGACTGCGCTCTGGCGATGCGCGCCGCCACGGTGGGCCACAACCTCTCCCGGCCCGAGGAGGAGCACGTGCTCCTCTGCTGCGGGCTCGGCTACGGCCGCGTGCTCCGGCTGGGCGACTCGGACGTCTTCGGCGCCGAGGTGAACGCCGCTTCGAAGCTCGGGGAGGATGTCGCCGGCACGGGCGAGATCCTCCTCACCGAGAGTGCCCGCACCGCGGTCGGCCCCCGCGAGGGCCTCGAGTACGTTCCCGTGGAACGGGACGTCGCGGGCCAGCGCCGCTATTTCCGCGTCGCTGCGTCAGGCTCTTCGCCTCACGCCAGCCAGTCCCTCTCGGAAGCGTAGGGCACGCGCTTCTCGCCGGATTCCGGCGCCTCCTCGAGCTCCAGAGGAGTCCCCTCGCCGAAGAGCGCCGCGAGCGCCGCGCGGACCCGCTCCTCGAGGCCCGCGAGACCGGTCGCGGTGACGCGCACGGAGCCGTCCGCGCGCTGCAGGACGCTGGCGTTCGCGAGCGGAAACGCCCGCAGCGCTCCCGAGACGTCGAGGTTGTTGAACACGCGCCCGTCCGCCGCCCGAAACGCCACGGGCTCGCGGCCTTCGAAGTCCGCGAGGCGCAGCGAGCCCCCGTGACGTACGAGGCGGGCCGTATCTCCGACCCGATATCGCAGGAGCGGCAGGAGCGGGTTGCGGCCCACGCTGACGGCGATCTCGCCACGCTCTCCGAGGGGCAGCGGTTCGCCGGACGGCCCCAGGATCTCCACGTGGAGGTCGTGCGGGAGAAGAGACCATGAATCCCTCTCGCGAACGGCGATGGGGCCGCTCTCACACGTCGAGTAGAAGTCCAGCACCGGGCAGCCGAAGCGTTCCTCGAGCCGCTGCGTGAGTCCCGGAGAGAGCGCCATCGCCGAGGACACGAGCGCCTTGGGCTTCAGAGTCGTCTGCGACTCGGCCAGCACGTGGAAGCTCACCGGATCGCCGGTGAGGACCTCGGGGGCGAGGTCCTCGAGGAACAGCACCGCGTCCGCCGCGTCCCGCCAGTCGGCGGGGTTCAGGTTCACCTTCACGCAGCCCGCGTTGCCGAGGAACGCCGAGATCGTCGCGTACGTGTACGTCTTCTGCTGCGCGCACACGAGCGCGAGCGCGACGCGCCCTGGGCCGCCTTCGAGCGTCACCCCCCGCGTCGCGAGCGCGCGGCGGAGGAGCGGCAGGTAATACGACGCGGTTTCGGGCGTTGCCAGCACGTCGACCCGCGGACCGGTCGTCCCCGAGGTGAAGAAGAGGCACAGGTCGTCGAGCGGCGCGTCGTCGGGCACGAAGCTCCACGGCGCCCTCACGAGGTCGGCCCGCGAGCACGGCGGAATCGACTCGAGGCGCTCCGGGTCTCCCCCGCGCGCGCGGTAGAACGGAACCTCGGCGAGACACCTTCGCGCGAGCTCGACGACCCACGTCGGCAGCTCGGGACCGGCCCCGGAGCGCGGTTCGCTCTCGAGCGCGCGCTCGTAGTCCACGACGCGCGCGAGGCGTTCCGCCGTGAGCCGGTCGCCGCAGGGAAAATTCCAGGCGGGCCCGTGCGGATGCTCGCGCAGGCTCTTCAGCAGCGCGCGACCCTGATCGTCGAGCAGGGGAAACCGCAGGTCGTCGGTCAGGGGTCCGTCGTCTCTCATCGCGCCCCTTCCTCATCAGCCAGACAGCGATCGAGCGCCCACGAAACGCTGACGTCGTCGGGCTCGAAGGCGAGGAGCCTCTCGAGCTCCGGCACGAACTCCGCGCGCGGCAGGAGGCCGGCGGCGCGGATCGCGGCCA
>JAEUQS010000155.1 GCA_016789625.1 Acidobacteriota bacterium
GGAGAACGTCGTCATCAGCGCCGACGGCTCGACCATCGCGCTTCTCTCCAAGCGGGATCTGGTTCCGGGAACGGGGCCCTCGTCCCTGGGGCAGGCGTACCTCGTCGACCGGCGGAGCCGCCGGATCCTCCTGGCGAGCCACGCGGCCACGGCCGATGCGAGGGGCAACGATGAATCGAGACCCGCTGCGCTGGACGCCGCCGGCGACGCCCTCGTGTTCCGGAGCGCGGCAACCAACCTGGGCGTCGACCTGGGCTACACGGGCGAAAGTCCCGGCCAGTACGCGGCCTTCCTCTACAGACCGCCCCCGATTCTCCATGCGGTCTCGCCGGCGTGCGCCAGCGTTTCGGGTGGACGCACCGTCACCCTCGAGGGCGCGCACTTCGGGCCGGGATCCACGGTCACTCTCGACGGCATTCCCGCGACGGTGACGAACTTGACGTCGACATCGATAACGGTGGTCACGGGTGCCCGGGCGCCGACGGTCGCCCGGACCGGCCACGTCGAGGTCCGGAGCCCCGATGGCGAATACGACGTGCTCGGGAATGCCTTCACGTACGCCGTCCGAGGCGACGCGAACAACTCTGGCGCGCTGACCGCCGCGGACGGGTTCTACCTGAACATGGCGCTTTTCCTGGGCGGTCCGCAGCCCGCGACGCTCTGCAACGGGGACGCGAACGGCAGCGGAGCGACCACGTCGGCCGATGCCTTCTTCCTGAACCTGTATCTGTTCCTGGGCGGCGCGCCGCCGCCTCCATGAGGAGAGCCATGTCATCCTTCATAAGAGCCCTCTGCGCTTCTGCTCTGGTAGTCGCGACCCTCGCGGTCGGCTGCCGGTGCGTGGCCGACGTCCAAGCCGTGGCGATCGCGAGTCCGCCGAGTTCGACCGTTTCGGTGAGCGTGCCATCGAACTTTCCCTATTTCGCGTCGAACGACGAGATTTACGCGGACCTGAGCGACACGGGGCGCTTCGTCGTCTTTCAGTCAAGGGCGAGGAACGTTCTTCCGGGAATTGTCCCTCCGAGTCGGGTGAATCACGTCTATCTCTTTGATCGGGCGACGGCGCAAACGACGCTCGTCAGCCACGGTCCGGCGCCGAGCGAGTTCGGGAACGCAGAATCTTTCGGAGCCCGGATCTCGGGAGACGGGAGCACGGTTCTGTTTCGCTCACACGCTTCGAACCTCGGAGGGCCTGGCCTGGGGGACGTGGCGACGTATCTGTTCGAGCGCCAAACCGGAAACATCCGGTTCCTGGGCGGGGCTGTTGGCAGCGGTAGGGGCGTAGATATGGAGGAGCCCCTCTCTCACGATGGCTCTTGGGCGGCGTTCGTGGATTTGGGTGGTTTGCAGCTCTACGAGAGGGCCACCGGCTCGCGGCAGACGGTACCGGTCGCGACCGGCTGCACCGTGGCGAGCTGGGGGGTTTCGTACTACTTGAGCGCAGACGGGCGTCGCGTCGCATTCACTCAACATTGTGAAGGCCAGGAGTGGGACGCTGCAGCGACCTTCGACCGTGTCAGCGGGCAGGTAACGCAGATCCGGGAAAGGGCCGAGGCGATCGGATTGAGCCGGGACGGACGCTTCGTTCTCCTGCGAGGGAGAACGGAATCGGGATGGCAGCTCTTCCGATACGACTGCGAGACGGGACAGATGGTGCTGGCGAGCGTCGAGACTCCGGGTAACGTCTCGAGCAGTTACCGGGGGAGGCTCAGCGACGACGGATCCGTCGTCGTCTTCTCGAGGGAGCCGGTTAGTGGATTCGACTACGGGCTGTTTGCATACGAGTTCGGGACGGGCAGCGTGCGGCCGCTCGGGGCTCGGACTTCGGATCACACTCCGTGGACGAGGCACATGAGCATGAGCGGCGACGGCAGGAGCGTTGCGTACCTCAGTACCACTCAGCGCGACATCGTCGTCGTGGATCGCCTGGCGGAGACCTGGCGGGTCGTCACCACCACCGGTTTTCCCGGTATCGAAACGAATGGGATCTACGCGTTCCTGCCCAGATTCTCTCGCGACGGCTCGCTCGTCGTGTTCGCCTCGGATGCGGACAGTCTCGGAGTCGGTCTTCAGAGCCTCCCCGGAGGCGGGTTGGAGTCTTGGTCCTTGAGCCCGGCCCTGTACGGCGTCGAGATACCTTCCGACCGGGTCGTGGCTCTTTCGCTGGCTGGTGAGCCAAACCGCGTCCAGCCAGTCGCGCCGCATCCGTTCCTCTCTTCGGACGGCCGGAAGGTGGCCTTTCAGACGTACAGGAATACCCAGTGCGAGCCACAGACTCCGTGGCTGGGCACTGGACTGCCAGCGTTCGTGCTGGATCGGGAGTCGGGAATCACGAACAGGGTGGAGCCGGGGCCAGGTCCGTACACCGAGCTCCTCGGGCTGAGCGGTGACGGTTCGATCGTGCTGGAGCAAGGGTACTTCGAGACCGTGGCCGTTCGGTCCGCGACCGGCGAGACATGGCGCTTGCCAATAAGAGGAAAGTGGACAGCCTCCGCGAGCCGGAATGGGACCTTCGCGCTGTCCGCAGAGTCTTTGGGGGGTGGTCCGGCAGGGCAGGGTGCCTGGCTCTGGGAGCCGGCGTCCGGGTTGGTGCAGCGGGTCTCCCGTTCCAGCGTCACGGGAGGAGAAGCGAACGGTACCTCGCGGGGAGCTGCCATCTCGGAGGAAGGAGGCGTGGTTGCATTCAGTTCGGACGCACGTGACCTGATTCCCGGCATGGCGTTTCCTGCAAACGCGAGCAACGTGTTCCTCTACGACCGAAGCACCGACGTGATTCGGCTCGTGAGCTCCGCAGCGTCGACGGTACCGGCGGACGGCCGGAGCTTGCTCGCTCGCGCGCCAAACGCCCGAGTGCTCAGTGGAGACGGGAGGTACCTCGTGCTCACAACCACGTCGCGCAACATCGGGGGCCTCGCGCTGCCGGCCGGTCAGCATCTCGTTCTCTTCGATCGTGTCCTCGGGACCCACACTCTCGTGAGCGGCTCTGCGGTGGACGGCCTCGATAACGCGCGGAATCCCTCCATGGACTCGGCGGGCCGTTTTGTGGTGTTCGAGCGATACGGGACTTCTGGCCAGAATACGCTCTCGGCGGCGTTTCTGTTCGACCGCCTGGGCGGCGGCCAACCGGAGCGACTGTTCCCGGCCGTCCCGGGTGTCGTTCCGCACGAAGAGGACGTCCTGATCAGCGGTGACGGCTCGACCATCGCGCTCCACTCGAGGCGCGACCTGGCCGGCGGCGCCGGGCCCGTCTCGATCGGTCAGGCGTACGTTCTCGATCGCCAGAGCCGCCGGGTGCTGCTGGCGAGCCATTCCGCATCTCCCGACGAGCGAGGGAACGACGTTTCCCGGGTCACGGCCCTCGATGCGACCGGCGACACACTGCTGTTCCGGAGCGCCGCGACGAACCTCGGGGTCAACCTGGGCTACACGGGAGTGAACACCGGCGTTGGATACGCGGCGTTCCTCTACACGCCTCCACCCCTCGTGTACGGTGTGTCTCCGAGCTGCGCCAGCACGACGGGCGGACGCACCGTGACGATCGAGGGCGCGCACTTCAAGCCGGGATCCACGGTCACTCTCGACGGCATTCCCGCGACGGTGACGAACGTGACCTCGACGGCGTTAACAGTGGTAACCGGGGCGCGCGCTCCCACGGCTGCTCGCACCGGCAATGTCGAGGTGCGGAGCCCGGACGGCGAGTACTTCGCGCTCGGAAACGCGTTCACGTATGCCATCCGGGGTGACGCGAACAACTCGGGCGCGCTGACCGCTGCGGATGGGTTCTACCTGAACATGGCTCTGTTCCTCGGCGGTCCGCAGCCCGCGACGCTGTGCAACGGGGACGCGAACGGCAGCGGGGCGACCACCTCGGCCGATGCCTTCTTCCTGAACCTGTATCTCTTCCTGGGCGGCGCGCCGCCCCCTCCATGAGTCGGGGCGCAAAGGAAACTGTGATGAGGCTTCTTCTAGAGAATCTCGGCCGAGGTGCGGTGTTGGCCTTGGCGGCGTGGGCTCCACAGGCCCCCGGGGTCGTCGAGGCCATTTCCCAGGCAACAACCCCCAGCGAGACCGTGTCGGTCTTCCGAGGCGTGGGTCACAACACCGGGGACGAGGCACTTCCTCCGACCTACATCGACGTCAGCGCCACAGGGCGCTATGTGCTGTACTGGAGCATGGCGCGCAATATCCTGCCAGGTCTCGTGGACGCGGGATCCGGCGAAGACCTCTTTCTCTTCGACCGGACCTCTCGGCAGACCACTCTCGTCTCGCACGGGCCAGGCTCCAGCGAACCCTTCAATGAGCCGGGCTGGGCCCGGCTTTCGGAGGATGGCAGCACCGTCCTCTTCGTTTCGAGGCCCGCTTCGAGCCTCGGCCCGTACGGGTACCATCTGTTCGATCGCGCCTCGGGAACCACGCGATTCCTGGCGAACAGCGGAGGATGGGAACCCGATCGGGCGGCCCGGGTGATCTCCGCGGACGGTTCGTGGTCCACCTTCGTAGGCCGTCGCGCCGCGAGTGACCCGGAGTACCTCTATCTCTACGAGAAGGCGACGGACACACTGCATCCCGTGCCCGTCGGAGCTGGCTGCGTCGGGGTGCACCCCGAGATCAGCGGGGACGGCGGCGTGGTCCTCTTCCAGCGCTTCTGCGGAGCGGACGCGTTCGACGTGGCGGCGTACGATCGGTCGACCGGCGCCGTTACGCGGATCGTGGAGTCGGGCACCAAGGGGGCGCTCAGCCGTGATGGCCGGTTCGTTCTTTTCGGCAGCCGCCGGGCCGACGTTCTGCCGGGACTGATCGATCTGAACGGCTCGGGATTTCCCGACCTCTATCGATACGACCGACTGACTCAGGAGACGAGTCTCGTGAACCGGGGAGCTTCGCCGCTCACAACCTGGACTGGCCCCGGAGCCGACGTTGCCTCGGCCAGGATCAGCGACGACGGGAGCGTCGTGGCGCTCACGGAAGGGTTCTCATCGGGGCAGAAGGCGCCGTTCGTGTTTCGGGTAGCGACTGGAATCGTCCAGGAGGTCGGTCGACTGCCCGGGACGATGTACCTCAGGGGAATCACGCTCAGTGGCGACGGCCGAACCCTGGCGTACACTTCGTGGTACGACATCGTCGTCGTGGACGTGCCGACGATGACGGGTCGCAGGGTCACGAGCACGAGCTTCCCCGGCGTTCCTCCGAACGGCTTCTCGTTCGAGCCCGTGCTCTCGCGCGACGGATCGCTCGTCGTCTTCGCCTCCGCGGCCTCGAACCTGGGCGTTGGAATCCGGGATTTCGACAGAACGGCTTGGAGTGACGCTTCGCTGTATGGTGTGGAGCTCTGGTCGGACCGGGTCGAGCCGCTCTCGATCGCGGGCAATCCGAGCCGCGTACAGTTCACCGATGGCGCAGGCGCTCTCCTTTCGGCGGACGGCCGGTGGATCGCGTTCAGCGCATTGTCGAATGCCTCTTCGAGCCCCGATCGTTCGATCCTCGAGCCCGTTCCGATCCTGCGTGACCGCACGACAGGCGTGGCGATCAGGGTGGGGGACCCCGGCCCCGCGCTCGCCCTGAGTGACGACGGGTCGACCGCGGTCGTCGCATTTGGCGAGGGGATGCACGCGTACAGGGACACGGGTATTCAGGGCCCAGTGGTGGTGGGTGGCCGGCCGGTGATCAGCTCCAATGGTGACAGGGTTGTCTACATCGTCTATGAGCTGTACGGAGGGCCGGCCGCGAGAGGCGTCGTAAGGCTGTGGGACGTGCCTTCGGGGACGACCAGGAGGATCTCCCGGTCCGCTTCGACGGGGGGGATCCCGGACGGGGAATCCGCGGGAGGGCTGATCTCCGGCGACGGGCGGTTCGTGGCGTTCACCTCCTTTGCCGGCGACCTCCTTCCGGGAGCCCCCTTCGGGAGCGGTCAGTCGAACGTGTTCCTGTTCGATGTCGAAGGCGGCTCCCTGAAGCTCGTGAGCGTTGGGCAGCCGTCCATTCCGGCCTCCGGGCCATCCCGTGCGAGTGCCTTGAGCAGCGACGGGCGTTTCCTCGCGATGACCACAGAGGCCGATTCCATGGGCGGCCTCAACTTCCCGCCCGGTGACTCTCATGTGGTGTTGTACGACCGCGTGCTCGGGACGTACATTCTCGCGAGCGGAGCCGCACCGGAGGGAATGCCGACCGTCGAGTCGCCGAGAATGGACGCCTCGGGGCGCTATGTCGTCTTCGTCCGAACGGGCTCGACCCCGATGGGGCCGGTTTCGACGGCGTTCCTGTTCGATCGACAGACGGGCCTCGTGGATCGCGTGATTCCCGGGGAGGGCGGCAACGCGAACTACGAGCAGAACGTCTCGATCAGCGCGGACGGTTCGACGATTGCGCTGCAGTCGCGTGCCTGGATGCCGTTTCCCCCATCGTGGCCGTGGCCGGCGCCACTGTTCCAGGTCTACGTGGTGGATCGACGGACGCGGCGGGTGACGCTCGCCAGTCACGGAGCTGCCGGCGAGGCCGGGAACAACGTCTCGTTTTCGTCGGCACTCGATGCCAAGGGAGACGTCCTCGCTTTTCGCAGCGCCGCGACGAACCTCGGTGTCGATCTCGGCTACACGACCGGAGGATATGCCTACATCGACCCGCTCGGGGCGACCGCTCGCCCGACCGCCGACTTTCTCTTCCTGAGCCCTCCGATCGTCTACTCCACGACTCCGGCTTGCGCGAGCACGACAGGTGGACGAACGGTTACCATCGAGGGCGCGCACTTCAAGCCGGGCTCGACCGTGACGCTCGACGGCATCCCCGCGACTGTGACGAGCGTGACCTCGACATCGATAACGGTGGTCACGGGTGCCCGGGCGCCGATGGCCGCCCGGACCGGCCACGTCGAGGTGCGGAGCCCGGACGGCGAGTACGACGTGCTCGGGAATGCCTTCACGTACGCCGTCCGAGGCGACGCGAACAACTCGGGTGCGCTGACCGCCGCGGACGGGTTCTACCTGAACATGGCGCTGTTCCTGGGCGGTCCGCAGCCGGCGTCGCTGTGCAACGGGGACGCGAACGGCAGCGGTGCGACGACGTCGGCCGATGCCTTCTTCCTGAACCTCTATCTGTTCCTGGGCGGCGCACCGCCCCCTCCTTGAAGTCTGTTGAATGAGGAAACTGCCGTGAGAACTTCCCGAGCCCTTTTCCTCGGAACTCTCCTGCTTCTCGCCGCCGGCTCCGCCCCTGAAGCGGGCGGAGCTGTCGAGGCAGTGTCGAAAGCGAGTCCCCCGAGTCAGACCGTCCGGGTGTTTCCCGGCCGGTACGGACACACGGCCCTGGAGGCCCGGTCGCCGACCTACGTCGACGTCAGTGCTTCCGGGCGCTTCGTGCTCTTCCGGAGCACCGCGAGGAACATCGTCCGCGGGAGTGTCGATCCGTCCACTGGAGACGATCTCTTTCTGTTCGATCGGACCTCGCGGGAAGCCTCGCTCGTTTCACGGGTACCGGGAACGAGCGAGCCGATGAACACCGCGGGCGCGGGCCACATCTCGGAGGACGGCAGCGCCGTGCTCTTCGAAGCCTTCACTTCGCAGGTCCATTTCGGTCCCCGGTACTACTTCTTCGACCGCGCCACGGGAACGACGCGACTCGTTGGGGAGAGCGGTTGGGGTGAGAGCCCTCTCTCGTTGGTTCAGAGGCCGATCTCGGCCGACGGGGAGTGGTCTGTCATCGTTGGCCGCGGCGCGGCGAACGAGGAGGGGCGCCTCTACCTCTACGAAAGGACGCCGGCCCTCCTGCACCCCGTGCCGATTCCCCAGGGTTGTGAGGACCTTTTGCCCGAGATCAGCGCCGATGGCCAGCGCGTCGTGTTCCAGCGCCATTGCGGCACAGGCGAGGAATTCGAGAGGCACGTCGTTGCCTACGATCGCATGAGCGGGGCGTTCACCGTGGTTCCCGGCACGCGGTCGGCGAAGGGCAACATCAGCCGGGACGGCCGCTTCGTCCTGATCTCCAGCTCGCCCGACATCCTTGCAGGCTTCGTCGACACGAACGGCTGGCAGGAGGACATCTTCAGGTACGACTGGCTCACGCAGCAGGTGATTCTCGTCAACCGGGGGGCCTCGGCGCTCGAGACGACGAGTTTCGGGGTCTCCCTGGGCACGGCCCAGATCAGTGACGACGGCGGCGTGATCGGCTTCCACAGTTCCTATGCCGTGTTCGGACCCTACGTTCTGCGGGTCCCCGTTGGCGTGGTTCAAACGGTGCCTCCATCGTACGGAATGACCTACCTGGAGGGCATTGCCTTGACGGGTGACGGACGGACCTTTGCGTTCGCCACGGAGAAGGACATCGTGATCGTGGATACCCAGACGATGAACGGCCGAATCGTCACCTCGACCAGCTTTCCCGGAACGACGCCGAACGGCGGTGCCCACGAACCGGTGCTGTCTCGCGACGGGTCCCTGGTTGCGTTCGCGTCGCGGGCGTCCAACCTGGGCCTGGGCATCCACGACTTCGACCGGGAAGGGATGTTCGACGCCTCTCTCTTCGGCGTCGAGCTGTCCTCGGACCGAGTGGAAGCCCTGTCGGTAGCGGGGAATCCGAGCTTCGTGCAGTCCGTAGGCTCCTCACCCATGTTCCTCTCCGGCAATGGCGAACGAGCGGTCTTTCACGCGCTTTCGAATGCTTCGGTGTTGCCGGATCGGTCGATTCTCGAACCCGGTCCGATTCTCCGGGATCGCAAAACGGACGTGGCCGTACGCCTCGGGGACTCCGGCTTTGCCCTGGATCGCAGCGAGGACGGCTCGACCGCCGTCGTGCAGGGAAATGAGGGACTGTTCGTGGTTCGCACCCCTGGCGCCCGCAGTCCGCTGCCAGGGGGAGGGAACCGTGCTTCCGTGAACGCCGACGGTACCGCCGTCGTCTATGTCGGAGCGAGCCAGCCACAGGGCGGCCAGTCGGTCATCGAGCTTTGGCAGTCGGCTTCGGGGCAGACGACGAGGATCTCGAAGACGGCGACCGGAGGGGTTCCGAACGGAGGCTCTTCGGTGCCCGTCATCTCGGCCGATGGGCGATTCGTTGCATTCCAGTCGCGTGCCGGGGACCTCCTGCCCGGAGCTCCTTTCACAGCGGGCCAGGAGAACGTCTTCGTCCACGACGTTCTCACCGGGCTCACCCAGCTCGCGAGCGGCGCGGGGGGCGCGCCCGCGGATGGCCCCTCTTTCCTGGAGTCTGGCCGTGTGCTCAGCCGGGACGGTCGATACCTGCTGTTCATGACGACGGCTCACATCCTGGGAGGCCTCGTGCTGCCGCCGGGCGGGCCGCACGTGGTGCTTTTCGATCGCGTGCTCGGAATGCATACGCTGGTGAGCGGCATTCCGCCTGTCGGCCTTCCGGAAGCTGGTCTCGCGACCATGGACGCCTCGGGCCGCTACGTCGTCTTTCAAAGAACCGATGCCCCGCTGTACCGCGCGAGCCGAGGGGCCGTGTTTCTCTTCGACCGGGCGACCGGTGTGCTGGAGAGGGTTTCGGGGCCTTCCGCGTCACAGGTTCCCTTCGAGCTCTTCCCGATGATCAGCGCGGACGGTTCGACGATTGCACTCCAGGCACGACCCGAGGGGATGCCGCCGCAAGCCTACGTCGTCGACCGCCGTACCCGGAGGGTAACCCTCGCGAGCCATGGAGCCGACGGCTCCGTTCTCGGGAACGACCTGTCGGGTCCGGCCGCTCTCGACGGCGGCGGCGACGCGCTCCTCTTCCGGAGCGCGGCGACGAATCTCGGGGTCGACCTGGGCTACACGCTGGGAGGGGCCATGGCGGTGAATACGTTCTTCTCAGGCGGGGCCTTTCTGTTCACCGCGCCGGCGATCGCTTATTCGGTCTCTCCGAGCTGCGCCAGCACGACGGGCGGACGAACGGTCACCATCGAAGGCGCGCACTTCAAACCGGGCTCGACCGTGACCTTGGACGGCATCCCCGCGACGGTGACCAATGTGACCTCGACGTCGATCACGGCGGTCACGGGAGCCCGGGCGGAGACTTCTGCCCGAACCGGCCACGTCGAGGTGCGGAGCCCGGACGGCGAGTATTTCGCGCTCGGGAATGCCTTCACGTACGCCGTGCGGGGTGACGCGAACAACTCGGGCGCGCAGACGGCCGCGGACGGGTTCTACCTGAACATGGCTCTGTTCCTGGGCGGTCCGCAGCCCGCGTCGCTGTGCAACGGGGACGCGAACGGCAGCGGTGCGACGACGTCGGCCGATGCCTTCTTCCTGAACCTCTATCTGTTC
>JAEUQS010000144.1 GCA_016789625.1 Acidobacteriota bacterium
CGAACACGGCGCCCCAGATGGGATCCGTGGACGTGATGTTGTACGGAAGGCCGGTGCGGAAGCGGTAGTTCACGCCGAGCTGCGTCTCGACGAACGGAATCTGGTATGCGGCGAAGATCTTGACCTGGTGCCGCGCGTCCGCCGTGAGGTAGCCGTAGCGGTTCTTGAAATTCTCGGGGTTGTGGTCGAAGTCGACGCCACCGAACTGGCCGGCCGACGAGTCGATCGAGCCTTCGCTCTTGGAGTACACGTAGCTCGCGCTCACGAGACCACGGCTGAAGCGGTGAGACGCCTCGAGGATGTAGCCGGAGTATTTGTACGCGAGCACGTCGAGGCCGCCGGGCCGGTTCGTGATCACGAACTGGTTGCCCTCGTCATCGAGGGCCGAGTCCTCGTAGATGTCGTGAGCCTTCTTGTACACGTAGGTGAACGACGCCCGCGTGTTCCGGAACAGCTCCCTCTCGAATGCGAGGTTGATCTGCTCCTCGTAGGTGGGCTTGATGTCCGGGTCCACCAGATTGAACCCGTTGGCTCCCCCTCCCGTGGCGTTGATGAGGTTCCAGCGCTGCTGCGTGGTCGACCAGCGATAGGTGCGCGAGATCGGAGCGACCGTTCCGGTCTGAAGCAGGCGAACGAGGGTGAGACCCGGCTCGTCGTAGAACCAGCCGTAGCTCGCCCGCACCACGTTCCTGCCGTCACCGAGGATGTCGTAGGCGGCCGAGACTCGCGGCTGCACCTTCTTGAAATTGATGACCTCGATGCCTTCGGTGTTCTCCTGCATCGAATTGTCGTAGCGGAGGCCGAGGTTCAGCGTGAGCTGCGTGGAGGGGCGCCACTGGTCCTGAACGTAGCCCGAGAGGGACCTGCCCGAGCGCGCGGTGAGGCCCTGACGCTCCGTGACGTTCTGCTGGAACGGAATGCGGTTCCCCTGGGCGTCGAACCCGTTGAACGTATAGGTGACCCCGCAGCTCAGCCCGGCCGGACAGAACGACGGGTCGCTCGGCGCGCCGGTGTTGAAGACCAGGCGATCGCCGGCCGTCGCGTCGTAGTCGCCGCCCACCTTGATCTGGTGGTTGCCGAGCGCTCCGCTCAGAAAGTACGTCCCGCTCGCGCCGAAGAGGGTGCGCGGGCGATCGGAGTCGTCGAAGGTCGGGCCGCTGTCATACCGGACGTTGGTGAGGCGGTCCGTCCAGCGGGCGATGCTCAGATCCCCGTGTGCGGGAGAGATGAGGAGCGTGTTCCCGACTCGTCCGCCCGAGACCTCGAGCATCAGGTTCTGTCCGGCCACGGCGTTCAGCTTGCCCTTGTAGAGAGCGCCGCCCTGATCGGCCGTCTGAGCCGCCTCGGGCCGCGTGAGTACGGAATTCTCCTGGTTGGTGATGACGGCCGTGCTGTTCTGGTAGTTGAAGAAGCCCGTCACGCTCGGCGTGAGCGTGAACGAGAGCTTGACGCCGTAGTTGTCACCGTCGAACTTGCGAACCGGGACGTTGGGGTTCGCGGCCAGGATCGCGGCGTTCGTGGTGGTGGGCTGGACCTCGGTGATCGGCTTCTGATAGTTCCCGAAGAACCAGATGCGGTCCTTCCACAGCGGACCGCCGAGGGTCGCCGAGACGTCCAGGTTCTTCGTGGAGGTCACCTTGGGATCGAAGAAGTCGCCGGTCTCGGAGAACTTGTTCGACGAATAGCGCCCGTCGACGGAACCCGAGAACTCGTTGCCGCCGGACTTCGTCACGACGTTCACGATGGCGCCCGTCGCCCGGCCGAACTGGGCCTCGAACGACGAGGTCTGCACCGAGACCTCCTGAATGGACTCGAAGTGGAGGTTTTAGCTGAAGGTGTGCGTCACGGGATCGGTGGTGTTGATGCCGTCGATCGTGAAGCTGTTCTGCTGGCTGTTGGAGCCCATCGAGGCCGTGTTCCCGGTGCCCACGACGCCGGGGCTGTGCTGCAGGACGTTGAGATAGTCCCGGCCGGTCGAGCCGACGGTGGCTTTCCTGAGGTAGTCCGCGTCGAAGCTCGCCTGGGTGTTCGTGCGCGTGATGTCGACGACGGGGGTCTCCCCCGTCACCACGACCTCGGCGCCGACCGCCGTGAGCCTGAGCGTTGCGTTGACCTGCGTGTCGTTGCCGACGCTGATCGCGAAGCCCTGCTTCTCTGCGGTCGTGAAGCCCGAGAGAGCGAAGACCGACTTGTACTTGTCGCCGGGCGGAACGTTGGGGACGAGATACGTGCCGTCGGTCCTCGTGACCACTGTGCGGGTTCCCTGCAGAAACGGCCCGCTCAACGTCACCGACACACCCGGCAACGGCTGGCCGGTGTCGTCGACGACCTTTCCGGAAACGGTCCCCGTGAGCTCGGCGAGCGCCGGAGACACGGTGAACGTCGAGAGGGCGATCAGGGCGGATGCGAGCAGACCTCTCAGAAGGCCCCTGGGGTGGTGCTTCATTTCTTGCCTCCAAATGTCACAGTTGTGGTTTCCACGACCCGTCGGCCACCCGACGGCCGGTCTGCCGGATCGTGGTCTGTCTGAACGGGGAAAAGCGCGGGGAGTGTGCTGCTGTGCCTCGAACCTCCTTCGGCTCTTCACGATTGCAAGTCCCCGGCCAGGGACGAACCGCCCGCGCCGTGGGTCTTTTGCCAGAGCGGAGAGCCTTTGTCCGTGCGGGTTTGGTTCGACCCTGCGAATTCCGGGGACGACCGGCTCTCCGCAATCTGCGGCGCGCGCCGGGAGGCACCGATCCGGTCCCCCGAATTCCCGTCCGTAAACCTCGGGGCCGCACCGCGCGTCCGAGACGTTGCGGCCCAGTCGGCCCGGAAGGAACCCCGGAGATGCGAATCCGTCCCGGCCTCCAGCTCAGTGCTCTCCTCATCGTCTTCGGCGCGGGCTGCTCGGCGCAACCGCACGGCGCGGCTCGACGGGAGCTCCTCGCCCCGCGCGCCGCGATCGTCCTGCCTCCCCTGAGCGGAGAGTCCGAGCGAGACCGAGCACGCCATGCCCTCGACCGGCTGGCCTTCGGCCCGCGGCCGCGGGACGTCGAGACCGTCGCCAAAGAGGGCGTCGCCCGCTGGATCACGCGGCAGCTCGATCCGCGCTCGATTGCCGACGACACCGCGGAGAAGGGCCTCTCCCTGCTGCCGACCCTCTCCCTCCCGACGTCCGCGCTCTACGAGAGGTACCCCGATCCCCGCGCCGTTGCCGCAAAGGCAGGCCTCGCGAAGGCAGGCCTCACGCTGAAGGACCCCGACGGAAAGGAGCAGGTGCGTAGCCCGGAACGGGCGGAGCCCCAGCCGCAGGTGCGGGCGCTCGTGAACCCCGGCGAGCTGCCGCGCCAGATCCTGAAGGAGCTCGTCGCCCAGAAGGTCTACCGCGCGGTCGTCTCCGAAAGGCAGCTCGAGGAAGTGCTCGTGGACTTCTGGTTCAACCACTTCAACGTGTTCGCCGGGAAGGGCGACGTCCGCTGGCTCCTCACGTCCTACGAGCGGGACGCCATCCGCCCGCACGTCCTGGGCAAGTTCCGCGACCTCCTCGAGGCCACGGCCGCACACCCCGCGATGCTCTTCTACCTCGACAACTGGACCTCGACGAAGGACGGCCTCCGCCGCGGCGGGCGGACGCTCGGCCCGAACGAGAACTACGCGCGGGAGCTCCTCGAGCTCCATACGATGGGCGTCGACGGCGGCTACACGCAGAACGACGTGCGCGAGGTGGCGCGCTGCTTCACCGGCTGGTCCTTCGTGCGGGAGCGACGCGGCCGCGGGCCGCGCGGCGGAGAGATCGGTACGTTCGTCTTTCGCGAGGCGGCCCACGACCGCGGCGAGAAGACCGTCCTCGGAACGGTGATCCCCGCGGGCGGCGGCATCGAGGACGCCCGCCGGGTTCTCGACCTCCTCGCGGCCCGGCCCGAGACGGCCCGCTTTCTCGCGACGAAGCTCTGCAGGCGCTTCCTCGCGGACGATCCGCCCGGGGCGGCCGTCGCCCGCGTGGCCGAGGCGTTCCGGCGCTCCGGCGGGGACCTCTCGGTCACGCTGCGCGCGCTCGTCACCTCGCCCGAGATGTGGTCGGACGCGGCGCGGGGCGCGAAGACGAAGACACCGTTCGAGCTCGCCATCTCGGCGACGCGCGCGCTCGGCGCCAGCGTCTCGCCCTACAACGCCATTCCCTCCTGGATCGAGAAGATGGGCGCACCACTCTACGGATGCCAGCCGCCTACCGGCTTCGCGGACACGGCCTCGGCCTGGGTGAACGCGGGCGGCCTCCTCGCGCGCCTCAACTTCGGCCTCGCGCTCGCCGGGGGACGCATCGCGGGCGTGAAGGCCGACCCCGGCGCCCTCGCCGGGACGAACGGGGACGCCCTCGAGCGTCTGTCCCGAGCGCTTCTCGCCACACCGCCTTCGCAAGCCACGCGCGACGCCCTTGCAGGCAGCGGAGAGGCCCGGGAGCCCGACGCCGTGCTAATCGCGGGCCTTCTCCTCGGATCCCCCGAGTTCCAGAGAAGGTAGACACGATGAACCGCCGCTACTTCCTCCGCTCCTCGGGTCTCGCCCTCGCCGCATTCGGCTGCGGTCCCATCGGAGCGCCGGGATTCCTGCGCCGCGCCCTCGCGGAGAGCCCGTCCCCGGGCAGAAGCGGCAAGGTGCTCGTCACGCTCTTCCTGCGCGGGGCGGCCGACGGGCTTTCGCTCGTGGCCCCCACGTTCGAGAGCCGCTATGCCGCGCTGCGCCCCAACCTCGCCCTGAAGCGCGCGGGCCAGGACGGAGGCGTCCTGCCGCTCGAGGGAGGGTTCGGTCTCCACCCCGCTCTCGCGGCGCTGCATCCCCTGTACCGCGACGGATCCCTCGCCATCGTGCACGCCGTGGGCTCGCCGAACCCCACCCGCTCGCACTTCGACGCCCAGGACTTCCTCGAGTCGGGTACGCCGGGAGTGAAGTCGACCCGCGACGGCTGGATGAACCGTGCTCTCTCGGCGTCACCAGGTGAACCCTCTGCATTTCGCGCCGTCGCCTTCGCGCCCACGTTGCCGCGCTCGCTCGCCGGCGCGGCTCCGGCCGTCGCGCTCTCGTCGCTTTCGGATTTCGATCTCGGAGCGGGCCCGGCAGGAGCCGGCGCCTCGGCCTCGTTCGAGTCGCTGTACGGAGGCGCGGTGGACGCCGCGCTGAAGAACGCGGGGACCGAGACGTTCGAAGCTCTGCGCACGCTCCGCGGCAAGGGCATTCCTTCCCTGCCCGTCGCGAACGGCGCCGAGTATCCCGCTTCCCCGCTCGGCCGGCGCCTCCGCGGGATCGCGCAGCTCGTTCGCGGCGACGTGGGCCTCGAGGCCGCCTTCACCGATGCCTCGGGCTGGGACACGCACGCGGGCCAGGGCGCCGCGCAGGGCCAGCTCGCGAACCGGCTGCTCGACCTCGGCAACGCGCTCGCCGCATTCGCGAAGGACCTCGGCCCGCGCCTCGCCGACGTCTGCGTCGTGGTGATGACCGAGTTCGGCCGCACGGTGAGGGAAAACGGCACGCGCGGCACCGATCACGGGCACGGCAGCGTGCTCTTCGTGCTCGGCGGCTCCGTCGCGGGAGGCCGCGTGCACGGGAAGTGGCCCGGCCTCTCGGACGCCGATCTCTTCGAGGGGCGCGATCTCGCGGTGACGACCGACCTGCGCGACGTTCTGGCCGAGGTTCTCGCTCGCCACCTGCGCATCTCGAGCCCGCGGATCTTCCCGGGACACACCGCCGTGCGCACCGGCATCCTGTCCTGATTCACCTGCATCACGGCAGGGCCTGGCCCGGGGGCAGATTCTCCCCGCATGGATCTCGTCGCCTGGGCCCGACGGCACCGCTCGCGGGAAGATTCCGGGAACGTCCTCTCGGAGCTCAGGGAACGCCCCGCGGAGAGCGTCGCCCGGCGCACCGGATTTCCGCTGCCGTTCGTCGAGGGCGTGCAGTCGTTCTACGACGATCTCCACAGCGACCCCCGGAAGCCGCATCTGTGCACGGGAACGGCATGCACGTTCGCGCCGGCCCACATCCTCCCCGCGGGCACCTCGGAAGTGCACTGTATGGGACAGTGCTATGCCCCGCCCGCGGGCCGGCACCGCACGCCGCCGCCCATTCCCTGGAGGACGATCGTCACGCCGCCCATCGTCCTGCGCGGCCTTCTCGCCGTGGGCGGTCCCTCGGCGCGGGCCGAGTACGACCTGCCGTCGGGCGAGGAGATCCTCGACGCCGTGATCGCCTCGGGCCTCTGTGGCCGCGGCGGCGCGGCCTACCCCACCGGCGCGAAATGGAAAGCGGCGCGCGACACCCCGGCCCCGGAGCGTTACGTGGTCGCGAACGGAGACGAGGGCGACCCGGGAACCTACGTCGACCGGCTGCTCCTCGAAGAATGCCCGCACCTGGTGCTCGCCGGCATGCTCGCCTGCGCGCGCGCCATCGGGGCCGGCCGCGGAATCATCTTCATCCGCGGCGAGTACCCGGACGCCCCGGGGAAAGTTCGAGCGGCCATCGCCGAGGCCCGCGCGGCGGGTCTCCTGGGCGGCTTCGACATCACCGTCCTCACCGGCGCCGGTTCGTATGTCGCCGGCGAGGAGACCGCGCTTCTCGCGGCGATCGAGGGGAGGAGAGCCGAGCCGAGACCGAAGCCTCCCTACCCGGCCGAGCGGGGCCTGGAAGGGCTTCCCACCGTGGTGCAGAACGTCGAGACGCTGGCCGTCGTGCCCTGGGTCGTGCGGCACCGCCGTCGCGCCGGAACGAAGGTCGTGTGCCTCTCGGGCGCCGTGGCGCACCCGGGCGCCGTCGAGATCGCGCTCGGGACGCCCCTCGGCGAGGTGGTGGAACGGGGCGGTGGCGGCGCCGCGCCCGGCCGCCGCATCAAGATGGCGCTCGTCGGCGGGCCCATGGGGCGCGTTCTGCCCCTCTCGGCCTTCGACACCCCGCTCGCGTACGAGACGTTGCCGGGCCTCGGGCACGGCGGCGTGGTGCTCCTCGACGAGTCGGTCTCCGCGCGCCGCCTCTTCGAGCACCTCGCGTCGTTCGCGCGATCCGAGTCGTGCGGCAGCTGCACGCCCTGCCGGGCCGGAACCTGGCAGCTCGACCGCATGCGCGACGAGGCTTCGCTCCTCCGCCTCCTTCGCACCATCGAGACCGGCAGCCTCTGTGGATTCGGGCAGGGCGTGCCGCGCCCGATCCGGGATCTCCTCACCCACTATCGCCGGGAGATGTTCGCGTGCTGACCGTGAACGGCACACCCGTCGCCGCGCAGGGGACCGTTCTGGACGCCTGCCGGCGCGCCGGCGCCGAGGTCCCGACGCTGTGTCACGATTCGCGCGTTCTCCCCGCCGGCCACTGTCGCATGTGCCTCGTCGAGGTGGACGGCCGAAGCGTGGCCTCGTGCAGCACGCCCGCCCGGGAAGGCACGACCGTCGTCACCGACAGTGATGCCCTCCGCGCCTACAGGCAGGACCTCGGCGAGCTGATCGCGACGGAGGCGACGGTCCAGGGCGAAGCGAAGGAGACCCTCGAGGCCTTCGGCGTCACGGGGACGCGCTACGCGAGCCGGCCGCGGGCCCGGCGGCGGGACGCGACCCACCCGTACCTCAGAGTCGATCTCGAGAGCTGCATCCTCTGCCGCCTCTGCGTGCGCACCTGCGCCGAGGTCCAGGGACAGTACGTCTGGGCCTTCGCGAACCGCGGAGGCGCCGTCACCCCGCACTGGGGCAAGGGGACCTTCCAGAACTCGCCCTGCGTCTCCTGTGGCGCCTGTGTCGCGGCCTGCCCTTCGGGGGCCATCTCGGACGTCCAGAGAGACGCGTCGGAGGACGAGGTCGAGACCGACAGCGTGCGCACCACCTGCTCCTACTGCGGCGTCGGGTGCCAGCTCGAGGTGCGCACGGCCGGAAACCGCGTGAGCCACATCGACGGGGTCGCCTCCTCCCCCGTGAACCGCGGCCATCTCTGTGTGAAGGGGCGCTACGCCCACACGTTCGCGCGCCACCCGGACCGCCTCACGGCTCCCCTCGTTCGCAAGGGCGGCGTGCTCGTCGAGGTGAGCTGGGAGGAAGCGCTGGAGGTCGTGAGCGAGGGTTTCCGGAAGCTCGCTCCCCACGTCGCGGCTCTCTCCTCGTCTCGCTGCACGAACGAGGAGAACTACCTCGTCTCCAAGTGGTTCCGCGGGGGCTTCGGCACGCACGACGTGGACTCCTGCGCGCGTGTCTGCCACGCCCCGAGCGCCATGGGCATGCGTCTCTCCCTCGGCACCGGAGCGGCGACGGGCTCTTTCGCCGGCATCGAGAAGGCAGACCTCCTGTTCGTCTGCGGTGCCAACGTCACGGAGGCCCATCCCATCGTCGGTGCGCGCATCAAGCAGGCCGCGCTGCACGGAACACCCCTCATCGTGGTGGATCCGAGGCGCACGGAGCTCGCCTCGATGGCGAACGAGCATCTGCAGCTCCGGCCGGGCTCCAACGTGCCGCTCCTCAACTCGCTGGCCGCGGTGCTCGTGGAGGAGCGGCTCGTCAACCGCTTCTTCGTCGACCAGCGCACCGAGGGCTACGACCAGCTCGCGGAGTTCCTCAAGGCCTTCCGGCCGGAGGACACGGAGGCCCTCACGGGCGTTCCCGCCGCCCGCGTGCGCCGCGCGGCGCGGATGTACGCCCACGCGGCGCGGCCGATGCAGGTGCACGGCCTCGGGATGACCGAGCACTATCAGGGGGCCGAGGGCGTCCGCCTGCTCTGCAATCTCGCGCTGCTCGTCGGCGCGATCGGGCGCGAGGGCACGGGCGTGAACCCTTTGCGCGGACAGAACAACGTCCAGGGCGCGGCCGACATGGGCTGCCAGCCCGATCTCCTGCCGGGCTATCAGAGCCCGAAGAACCCCGATGTTCGCGCCCTCTTCGAGCGCGTCTGGGACCGCCCTCTCCCCACGGTCGACGGCCGCACGCTGCCCAGGATGTACGAGGCCGCGCGGCGCGGTGAGCTCAAGGGGCTCTACATCCTCGGAGAGAACGTCGTGCAGACCGATCCCGACGTCAAGAGCGTGCTCGAGGCGCTGACGGCTCTCGATTT
Source organism: Acidobacteriota bacterium (assembly GCA_016789625.1). GTDB lineage: Bacteria > Acidobacteriota > Thermoanaerobaculia > UBA5066 > UBA5066 > JAEUQS01. The sequence continues at coordinate 9,052 of JAEUQS010000144.1, forward strand.
CCTCGTCGTCCAGGAGATCTTCCTTTCGGAGACCGCGCAGCTCGCGCACGTCGTCCTCCCGGGGGCGAGCTTCCTCGAGAAGGACGGCACGTTCACGAACGGCGAACGCCGCATCCAGCGCGTGCGCAAGGCCATCGAGCCGCCAGGCAACGCCCGGCCCGACTGGCGCATCCTCCTCGACCTCATGTCCGCGTCCGGCTTTCCCCAGACCTTCCGTTCACCGGAGGACGTCATGGCCGAGGTCGCCGAGCTCGTGCCCGCGTTCCGCGGCGTCTCGTACCCCGCGCTCGAGCCCGACGGCCTCCAGTGGCCCGTGCCGTCGGTGGGTCATCCGGGCACGCCGATCCTGCACACGGAGACCTTCCCCATCGGGCGGGCCGAGCTGGCCTGCGTGCCTTACCTTCCCTCCCCGTCGTTCTCGGAAGAGCGCGAGGACACGCTCCTCCTCGTCACGGGCCGCATCCTGGCCCATTACAACAGCGGCTCGATGACCCGCCGCGGCGGGAACGACACGATCCACCCGAGGGACGTCCTCTCGATCCACCCCGACGACGCGGCGGTGCGCGGCATCCTCGAGGGCGCGCCCGTGAGCGTCACCAGCGTGCACGGCGAGGCCCGGCCGGTCGCCCACCTCACCCCCGACGTCACGCCGGGAACCCTGTTCCTCACGTTCCACCATCCCGAGACGCACACGAATTTCGCCACCTCGGACGTCGTCGACCGCCTGACCGACTGTCCCGAGTACAAGCTGATCCCCGTCCGGGTGACGCGGAGGTAGTGCTAGCCTCCGGCCCGTGAGCGCCCCCCTCCACGGCGTCGGGCTGGGATGGCGGAGAGAGCTTGCGTCCACGCTCCTCGGAGCGCCCGGGTCCGTACGCTTCGTCGAGGTCGTCGCGGAATCCTGCTTCGCCGACCCCCGCGCGTACCGGGAGGCGCAGGCGCTCGCGGAGATCTGGCCGGTCGTGCCTCACGGCGTGAAGCTCTCGCTCGCGAGCGGAGACGGCCTGGACGTCGAACGGGCGCGGCGCCTCGGCGCTCTCGCGAAAGCGGTCGGGGCGCCCGCCGTGAGCGAGCACGTCGCCCTCACGCGGGGCGGCGGGCGCGAGATCGGCCACCTCACGTCCGTGCCTTTCACGAGGGAAACCGTGTCCGCGGTCGCACGCAACGTGGACGCCCTCAGACGACACTTGCAAGGCGTGCCGCTCCTCCTCGAGAACATCGCCTGGACGTTTCGCTATCCGGAAGACGAGATGGACGAAGGAACGTTCCACGCGGAGATCGCCGAGGCCACGGGCTGCGATCTGCTGCTCGACCTCGCGAACCTCTACGCGAACGCCGTGAACTCCGGCACGCCGCCAGAGGCGCTCCTCGAGCGCTATCCCCTCGAACGCGTGGGCATGGTGCACGTCGCCGGCGGCGTTCTCGAGGACGACGGCTTCTATGTGGACACGCACGCGCACGCCGTGCCCGCGCCCGTCCACGCGCTCCTCGAGCGGCTCACGGCCCGCGTGGGAGCGGTGCCGGTGCTCCTCGAGCGGGACGACCGCTTCCCCCCCGGTGACGAGCTGGCCCGGGAGATCGCGGCGCTCGAAGCCCTGCTCGCCAACGCCCCGCGGCGCAGCTCCGATCGCCGGGCTCCCGGGATCCGCCCGACCGCATCCGCTTCGTCCGGAGCTCGCGAGGCCGAGATCGCACGACTCCTGACCGAGCCGACGCTCCCGGAGGACACACGCGGCCTCGACCGCACGGCGCTCGTGAGAACCCGCCGCATCCTCCAGCACAAGCGCGTCGACGAGGCTCTGCCACTCCTTCCCCGCCTCGCCGCGCACGGCGACGCGGCCCGGACGATCGCGTTTCGCGCGCTCGCCGGCACCCCGCGCCCTCTGCGGTTCGCAGGCTTCGCCGACGCCCTCGCCATCGCGAAGCTCGCGGCCCGCGCCTCCGACGGCAGGCTGGCCGGCGACGCCGCGGAGGACGCTCTCGAGCTCTCCGCGCGGGTCACGCCCGCAGGGCGCCCGAGGTGGGGTCCGGGCCTCGCCGCGCGCCGGCTGCCGTCCGGCGGCGCCGCGCTCGCGTGGAAGGGGCCGGGCGGCTCGTCCAAGGTCCACACCCTCGAGCTCCGCCCGTTCCGGGCGACGCCCTCAGGATCCTTTCCGGGCAAGGAGGTCTCATGACGGAAGCGGCTCGCGCCTCGCTCTCGGCTCTCCCGAAGGAAACGCACGCCGTGCTCGACGAGCTGGCCAGCGCTCTCGAACGGGCGGCCGGCCCGAACCTCGCGGCCCTCGTCGTGCACGGCAGCGCGGTGCGCGGCGATTTCGAGCCGGCGCGGAGCGACGTGGACGTCGTCGTCGTGCTCCACGACAGCTCGCTCGAGAGGCTCGACGAGGTGGCCGAGCCGCTGCTCCTCGCGCGAAACGCCGGTCGCGTCGAGGCCATGATCCTCAGGCTCGACGAGATCGCGCGCTCGGCCGACGTGTTTCCGGTGTTCTACGCCGACATCGCCGAGAGGCACGTCGTGGTGGCGGGAAGCGCGCGGCCCTTCGACGGCCTCGAGATCGAGAAGCGCCATCTGAGGCTCCGGCTCGAGCAGGAGCTGCGCGAGCACAAGATCCGCATGAAGCGCGCGGCCGTGGACGCCTCGGGCCAGCCTCGTGCGCTCGCGGGAGCGCTCGAGCGCAAGCTCCGTCAGGTGCGGAGCCCGCTTCGGGCGCTCCTGAAGCTCAAGGGAGGTAGCTCCGGCGGTCCGGTAGGACCGCTGAGGGATCCCTCCGGGATCCCCGAAGACCGGCTCGAGCCCGTGCTGCGGGCCGCGGGTGCGGCCTACGGTGTGAACGTCGACGCGCTCTTCCACATCAGGCGGGATCCCGGCGCCGCCCACGCGGTCTTCCGCAAGCTGCTCGACGCCGCGGTGGAGGACGTCGACCGCATGGAGGACGCCGCGTGATCGCCTCCCGGGTCGACTTCTTCCCCTTCAACATGGAGAGCGGACCCGCGTTCCTCCTCTTCTATGCCGTGCTCTCGTTCGCGGTCCTCTTCGCTCTCTACAAGGCCGTTCCCCTGCTGGGAGCGATGTACGAGGACGCCAACCCCACGTACGACGGCCGCCTCAAGAAGGGCCGCGTGCCGGGTGCCGAGGAGGTCTTTCCCGTCGCCTACCTCAAAAACGGAGAGGAGGGCGTGGCCGCCACGCTGCTCTCGAGGGCGCTCGCCGAGCGCGTCCTCGTGGCCGGGCATGCCGCGAACGGGACCGACACGGTCTATCGGGTCGGCAAGCTCCCCGCCGGCGAGCCGGAGGCCATGAACCGGTTTCACGCCAGGCTCGCATCGATGGGTCCCGAGCTCCAGCCGGCGGGCGTTCTCGACGCCGCGAAGAAGGCCGCAGCGAGCGAAAAGGACTCTCTCCGCGCCGCGCTGTCCGAGGCGGGCCTCCTGCGATCCACGTCGATCGGCATCTGGCTCAAGCTCCTCACCTGGTTCGTGGGCTCGGGCCTCCTCGCCGTCGGCGCCATCCGGGCGCTGCGCGGTCTCGAGCTGGGCCGTCCGTTCACGTTCCTCGCGATCGAGATGTTCATCGTCTTCGGCTTCACCAACGGCATCGCCAAGCTCCAGAAGGGCAGCACCCGCGCGAAGGACTACCTCAAGTGGCTGGGCGATTCGACGCACTCGCTGCAGGCCGACGTGAAGAGCGGCCGCAAGGCCAGCGCGAAGGACGTCGCGCTCGCGGTGGCCGTGGGCGGCGCCGCGATCGCGCTGGCAGTGCCGGCCCTTGCCGGCTCGGCCGCGCTCTTCCCCGCGCCCCGGCCCATCGCCAGCGGCGGAGGCGGAGGCGGCGATTCGTCCTCGTCGTCCTCGAGCTGCTCCTCCTCGAGCTGCGGAGGGGGCGGCGGCTGCGGGGGCGGAGGAGGCTGTGGCGGCGGAGGGGGCTGCGGGGGTTGACGGCGCCGGAAGCAGCCCGCTCTGCCCGTTCCCGTCTCTTCCACGCCACGGATCTCTATGGCGGCCTCGTCTCTCCCGAAACACGGAGCGCGACCCTGGACGGCTCGGTCCCGCTCCGCGCGGCCCAGAGCTGTCCCCCGTTTCTCGCGGGCAACGCCGCCGGCATCGTCCTCACCCTGACGCGCGGAATCCGCGTGGAGCGGAGGTTCGGCCGGATCCACGCCGACCTCGAGGACGAAGACGGAGACCTCGCCCGGCGCCACGCGGCCGCGCTCCCGGCGCTCGTGTCCCGGGGACTGCTCACGCGCCGGCGGGCGGAGAGTCTTCGACCCCTGCGCGTCTCGGGCTCGTCGGTCTTCCTCTTCACCGGTCTCCTCCTCGCGCCGGAGCCCGGTCTCGCGCTCCACCTCACGCACGCGGGCAACCGGCGGAGCACGTTCTTTCGCGTCGCGCCGCTCACCGTCGTGCGGGAGGAGCACGGGACTCCGCTCGTGCTCGAGCTCGTCCTCGAGAAGGACGCGCCGTCGCGCTTCCGCATCGCCGGCGAGATCGCGACGCTCCTGCCGCTTCGCTCGGGAAGCTCCGTAGACCTCGTCGAGGTCGAAGCACAGCCCGGGCTCGCCGCGCGGCACGCCGCCTTCTACGACGCCGCGTACTTCGACACCAAACGCGACGACCCGACGGGGAAGTACAGGCGGCTGAAGCCTCCGGATCCGCAGCCCGGCGGCTCGGCACCGGTCCTCACCGTCGCGCGGGCGGGGCCGGGCGGAAACCCCCCCCAGCCCCGTTA
>JAEUQS010000257.1 GCA_016789625.1 Acidobacteriota bacterium
GCGGGAATCGAATGCTGGCTCGAGCGCGAACGCTGCGATGAGGCCTCGGACTCTCCCTAAATCGTGAAGGTGTTGGTCATCATCGAGACGAGGCGGACACCCTTGGGGACCGACGAGAACGCGTGGAAGAGGAGCACGACGCCGCTCTCCGGCGCGCGCACTTCGACCACGGCGTGGCTCGAGAGCGGCGGCATGCGGCGGCAGCGGGAGACGTCCACGATGCGGGCGATGAGATCGCCCTTCCGCACGGGAGTGCCCGGAGTCACCACCGGATCCACGAGCCCGCCCGCGGGCGCCATGATCGAGCGGTAGTCCGCGATGGCGCAGCCCGCGATCTTGTAGGCGGGCTCGTCGGGCAGACCTTCGAGCACCCCGTAGTGGCGCAGGGCCGACGCGATGCGCTTGGCGTCCTCCACGCCCTGCAGCATGGAAAACGTGTTCATCGAGCCCAGCTCCACGGTGAAACCGTCCACGAAGCGGGGGACGTCCTCGCGGCCGAGCCTGTGGAACGCGTCGGACAGGTCCTGCCAGGGCACGAACGCGGCCTCGTCGAGCGCGCCGCCGAAACGCGGCGGCACCTCGAGGACGAACGGGATGCCGAACGCGCGGGCGGCCCCGCGCATGCCCGCCGGCGTGTAGAGATAGCGGGGCGCGCGGTCGCCCGTGTGGAGGTCCATCACGACGTCGGCCTCGACGACCAGCTCCTGCACGGCGAGGGCCAGCTCGAGCCGGGCGTCGAGACCCCAGGTCTTCGAGTCGTCCCGAATGGTCTCGAGCGCGGCCTGGAGCGCTTCGCGGAAGCCGTCGCGGATCTGCTGCGGCGTGGAGTCGAGGTTCGCGGCGGCGAACGCGTCGGCGTCCACGTAGCACGCCGAGCTGGATCGCGACGGGCCCGTGAGATAGAGATAGCCGCGGTTGAAGTTGAGGCCCGACGCGAAGTCGTACACGCCCTGGACGTAATCGCCGATCTGCTGGTTTTCGCCCACGGGGTTGACCCGGGGCACCAGGATCAGAGACCCCTTGGGCGGCTCGCGGTCGAGGAGATCGAAGAGCGCGAGGATCGCGGCGTTGCCCTGCAGCTCGGCGCCGTGGACGTTCGCCTGCAGGTACGCGAGCGGCCGTTCGTTCTTCCCGTGGCAGTAGAAAACCGGCGCCGTCAGCTCGTGACCGGTCGCCATCGTGCGGACGGTGACGTCCTTCCTCTCCCAGCGCGCCATGCGCGGGAGTCTGCTACAGTCCGCCGGCCGTCGAGGCGCTTTTCCATCAAGAGAATGTCCACTTCAATTGCGCATCGCGCTTCCGCGCCGGGATCGATCCTGGCCGTCGGTGGAGCCGAAGACAAAGTCAAGAAACGCGGGATCCTGCAGCGCTTCGTGAAGGAAGCCGGCGGGAAGCGCGGTCGCATCGCGATCCTGCCGACGGCGTCCTCGATTCCCGACGAGCGGGCGGCCTTCTACAAGGAAGTGTTCGCGGGCCTCGGCGTGGAAGACACCGTCCACGTGCCCATCGTCACGCGGCGCGACGCCCAGCTCAACGCGAACGCCGAGGCCCTCCTCGGCTGCACGGGCGTCTTCCTCACGGGCGGCGACCAGCAGCGTCTCGTGACGGTGCTCTCGGAGACGAAGGCCTTCGAGGCGATCCGGGCCGGGCTCGTCGCGGGCGGCGTCGTCGCGGGGACCTCGGCGGGCGCGTCGGCGTTCTCGTCCACCATGATCATCGGCGGCCACCAGGGGCTCAACACGCGGCGCGACGCGGTGAAGCTGGGCGAGGGCCTCGGCATCATCACGCGGCTCATCATCGACCAGCACTTCTCGCAGCGCGACCGGCTCGGGCGGCTCCTCACGGCCATCGCGCAGGAGCCCGCGCGCCTCGGCGTCGGCATCGACGAGGACACGGCCATCGTCTACTTCGGCAACGGGCAGATCGAGGTCATCGGCACGGGACAGGTCTTCATCGTCGACGGCGCGCGCGCCGCGGCGAAGGGGCTCGAGGGCTCCCCGCGCACGAAGCAGTTCACGCTTTCGGGCGTCGTGCTCCACGTGCTCACGGAAGGCGACCGCTTCAACGTGGTGTCGCGCGAGATGCTGCTCCCCGGCGAAGAGCCCGACGACGTGAAGGTCGAGTAGTCCTCCGTCGCGGGATGACGAACGTCATACCGGAACGCGATCTCCCGTAGGTCCCGGCCCCGTTCGAGAGTACGGTGGCGCGCGGGAGGGTCCCACATGCATGGACTCATTCACGCGGAGCTGAAGCGCTATGTCGAGGAGCGCCACGGCGGCCCTGCCACCTGGAACAAGCTCCTTCAGGCCTCGGGCCTGGGCTCGAAGATGTTCCTCACGATCAGCGAGTACCCGGATTCCGATGCGGTCGCGATCGTCACCGCCGCCTCGCAGGCCACCGGAAAGCCCGCCGGAGACATCCTGGAGGACTTCGGCGATTTCATCGCCCCGACGCTTCTCAAGATGTACGGCGCCCTGATGAAGCCCGGATGGAAGACCCTGGACGTCATCGAGAACACGGAGAACACCATCCACTCCGTCGTTCGCATCAAGAACAAGGGGGCTGCCCCTCCGGTCCTCAAGGTGGCCCGCGTGTCGCCCGTCGAGGTGGTGCTCACGTACGGCTCGCCGCGAAGGATGTGCTTCGTCGCCAAGGGCATCAGCAAGGGGCTGGCCCGCCACTTCGCCGAACGCGTGGCCATCACGGAGCCCGCGTGCATGCACAAGGGCGCCGCCCAGTGCGAGATCCACATCCGGAAGATCGGATAGGCAGAATCGGGCAGGGAGATTGCAGAGACCGGTTCGGCCCAAAATGCGGCCGGAGGTTCCGGTGTCCCTGCGCATCAGGCTCTACGTTCTCTTCGCCACCCTCCTCGCGGCGCTCGTCGCCGCGGAGTGGTGGCTCGTGCGTTCCCTGACGAAGGACCTCGAGTCCGAGCTGGGGAAGGTCGCTTCCCGGGTCGGCGAGGACGTGCTCGGCGTCGTGGGCCTCCTGCGCCACAAGATGCCGGCTCCCGACGCCTCGGGGCTGCCTCCGGCGCAGGGCTTCAGCTTCCAGATGCGCACGGCCGAGGGCTCGAAGGAGCCGGCGACGGCCTCGGGCACCAGCGTGTGGACCACGGGCCCCGACGGGGCGCCGCCCCGCGTGATCCACGAGGAGACGGTCGTGGAGGGCCCGAACGGTGAAGGAAAGCGCATGGTGCGCAGCCTGCGGGTCGAGAGCAGCGGGACGTTCCGCATCGACCCTTCGGGGAAGATCGAGCACCTCCCGCCGGCCGAAGGCGGAACCGCAGCCGGCAGCCCCCCCGGCGCGATCAAGATGCGAAGTCCGGGTCTGCCCGAACGCGTCCTCGTGCTCTCGGGACCCAACTTCCAGCGCGTGATCCCGCTGGAGGAAGCGGGCGTCGAGAAGGCTCTGGAACGCTTCAAGAGGCAGCTCCTCCTGGGCTCCCTTCTCGTCCTCGGGGTGGGCTTCCTCGTCGCCGCGTTCGTGGCCGACCGCGTGGCCTCGCCGCTCTCGGCGCTCGCGCTCACGGCCCGCCGCGTGGCCGAGCAGGGGCCCGGCGAGACGCTCCAGGTGCGGGCCAGCGGCGAGGCGCGGGAAGCTATCGACGCGTTCAACCGCATGTCCACGCGGCTCCGCGAGCTGGAGGCCGAGGCGCTCGCCCTCAAGGAGCGGCAGCATCTCGGCGAGCTCGGCGAGGTGGCCCGCGGACTCGCGCACGCGCTCCGGAATCCGCTCCACGCGCTGGGCCTCTCGGTGAACGAGCTGGCCGAGCGGGCCGAGCGCTCGGGCGACGGCGCGGGCAGCGACGAGCTCGTCCAGAGCGCGACGCGGCAGATCCGCCACATCGACGGCTCCATCCGCTCGTTCCTCGCGCTCGCGAGCGGCGGGGGCGGGGCCGAAGAGGAGCTCTCCGTCCAGAGCCTCGCGAGCGAGGTGGCGCTCACCGCGCTCCAGGACGCCCGTGGACGGGTGCGCGTCTCGGTGGCCGAAGGGGAGCCCGCGACGCTCCGTGGCATCGGCGCGGAGGTGAAGGCCGTGCTGCAGGCGCTCGTCGTCAACGCCATCGAGGCCAGCCCCGACGGCGAGACGGTTCACCTTCAGGTCGAGACGACCCCGGAAGGGGCCGTCCGCGTCCTCATCGAGGACCGCGGGCCGGGGCTTCCCGAAGAGGTGCGGGCACGGCTCTTCGCGCCGCACGTGACGACCAAGGTGCTGGGCTCGGGGATGGGGCTTTACCTCGCCCACCGCATCGCCGTGACCCGCTACGGCGGGTCTCTGGAGCTCCAGGAAACGCTCTCGGGCGGGACGCGGGCCGTGCTCGTGCTGCGCTCGCGAGAGGAGGCCCCCCGTGCCTGATGCCCGGCTGCTCGTCGTGGAGGACGACATCGACCAGCGGCGCCTCGTGTGCCCGCTCCTTCGCGGCGAGGGCTACGCCGTCGCCGAAGCCGGCTCCGTGGACGCGGCGCTCGAGGAGCTGGCCCGCTCGCCCGTGGACCTCGTCGTGTCCGATTGGAAGCTCCCCGGGCGCGACGGCATCGAGCTCCTCGCGGAGGTGAGGGCGCGCTACCCGGAGACGGCGTTCATCGTCGTCACCGCCTACGGCACCATCTCGAGCGCGGTGAAGGCCGTGCGGCAGGGGGCCGACGACTACCTCACGAAGCCGTTCGAGAAGCAGGCGCTCCTCCTCGCGGTGGAGCGCACTCTCACCGCTCGCGGGCTCCGCCGCGAGACCCAGCGGCTCTCGGAGGAGCTCCTGGACCGCGACCGGCTCGTCGACCTCGTGGGTCGCTCGGCCTCGATGCAGGCCGTCTTTCGCAGGGTCGAGAAGCTCGCGGGCACGGCCGCGACCGTGCTGGTCTCGGGGGAGAGCGGCACGGGGAAGGAGCTGGCCGCCCGCGCCCTGCACGCGCTCTCGAGGCGGCGGGCGGGCCCCTTCGTCGCCGTGAACTGCGCCGCCATTCCCGAGAACCTCCTCGAGGCCGAGTTCTTCGGGGCCGAGAAGGGCGCGTTCACGGGCGCCGAGCGCACGCGGCTCGGGCGCTTCGAGGCCGCGAACGAAGGCACGCTCTTCCTGGACGAGATCGGCGAGCTCCCGCTCCATCTCCAGCCCAAGCTCCTCCGCGCGATCCAGGAAGGCAACGTGACGCGCGTGGGCGGGAACGCCGAGATCCGCACCGACGTGCGCATCGTGGCGGCCACGAACCGCGAGCTCTCGGCCGAGGTTTCGGCGGGGCGCTTTCGCGAGGATCTCTTCTACCGGCTCAACGTCGTCTCGGTCGAGATGCCGCCGCTTCGCGAGCGGCGCGAGGACATCCCGCTTCTCGTGTCTCATTTCGTGGGTCGCGCCGAGCGCCGTCACGGCGTGCGCGTCGCGGCGTTCCCGCAGGCCCTCGTGCGCCGCCTCGTGGACTACGCCTGGCCCGGCAACGTGCGCGAGCTCGCGAACGTCGTCGAGCGCCTCGTGCTCTTGTCGGAAGAGGGGCACGTGCGCGAGGACGATCTCCCGGGTCCCGTCTCGGCGCGGCCCGGCACCGACGGCGGCTTCAAGCTTCCCCCGGGCGGGCTCTCGTGGGAGCTCCACGAGAAGGAATGCCTGAGGCAGGCGCTCGAGCTGGCCGGCGGAAACCGGTCGCGCGCCGCGCGGCTCCTGGACATGCCCTACAAGGCGTTCCTCTACCGGCTGGAGAAGTTCGGGCTCGTCCCGGCCGCGGCCGAGAGGTCCCTGGAAGAGTGACCGTTCCGGGAGAGGTTTCCCCAATTGGGGAGATCCCTCCCGCGTCCCGCGCCCCGGGGAGTGGCCCGCCCCGTGCGCTCCCGGAGTGAGAGCCCGGAACGGGCGATCGACTCGAGATGAAGGGGGACACACACATGATTTCACGCAAGCTCCGCGGCGCTTTTCTGGCTCTCACCGGGACGGCGGCGCTCGCCGGAATGGCGATCGCGGCTCCGTTCCCGGGAACGCTTCCGGGCGGGGACGAATCCGAAGAGAACGGCACGGTGGTGAAGATCCGCACCGCCCGCGGCTCCGACCCGCTCGTCATCAGGCTGCCCGAGCTCTCCACGGGCGAGACGCGCGAGCTGACGACGGAAGGCGGCAAGAAGGTCACCGTGACGCGCACCGAGGAGGGTCTCAAGATCAAGGCCGGAGAGAAGGACGTCTTCGTGGCGCTGCCCGGAGGCGGCCTCTGCGAGGTCAACATGGCGGGCGGAGAAGGCGCGGGCTCGCACGCCCGGGTGATGGTCTTCAAGAGCCAGGACGGCGACGGCGAGGGAGCGAAGGTCCGCGTGCTCGGTGGCCCGGGCGGCGCCTCGGGATTCGCCTTCACGACCAAGGACGGCTCCCTCCCGCCGATGATGAAGTTCCGCCACCCGGCCTCGGCCGAGGACCTGCTGAAGGACCAGAAGCTCGAGTCCTACGACCGCATGGACCGCAAGACCCGCGACGCCGTCGCGGAGGTGCTCGACGAGCTGCTCGAGAAGGGCGCCGTGATGCCGGGCTTCCACGCGATGGCTCTGCCGGGAGACGGAGAGGGCGTCGAAGTTCAGGTGGAGCGGAAGCGGACGAAGAAGACCCCTTAGGCGGATTTCGCGCCTCCGGGGAACTCGTGAATAATCGGGAAACGAATCGCGGATCCCGGCCACTATCTACAGAGTGAGTTCCCCGGAGGCGCATCGATGAATCGATTCCGAAGGCTGGGTGCCGTTCTTCTGTCGGCCGCCCTCATCCTGTCACCGCTTCCAATCCGGGTCGCAGACGCGGGCTTCTCGGGAACGGACGTCGTGATTCCCGCCTCGGCCCGCGCCCCCGGTCTCTTCGGGAGCGAGTTCTACACGACGGTCT
>JAEUQS010000288.1 GCA_016789625.1 Acidobacteriota bacterium
GCGTCGCGGTCGCGAGCGTCGCGGTCGCGAGCGTCGCGGTCGCGAGCGTCGCGAGTCGCGAGTGTCGCGACGGTCGCGCCCCAGCCGCCGCGATCCGGGTCGGCATCCCGGAAGGACGTGACGAAGGGCGACCGCGCGAGCGTCGCTCTCACCGTCGCGCGCTGCGCGCCGATCCCGCGCCCGTGGATGAGCCGCACCTCGCGGAACCCGCGCAGGACGGCCTCCTCCAGATAGCTCTCGACGACCTGCGCGGTTTCGTTGGGCTTGAAGGGATGGAGGTCCAGCGCGTCCTCGATGGGAATCTCGACCGGATCCGGTTCGTCGCCCTGCATCACGGGACGATTTTCGGCCCAAGGTGGAGAATCGGGGCATGAACCGCCTCTCTTCCTCCCTCGCAGCCCTCCCTCTCGTCGCCCTCCTCCTCCCCGGCGCGCTCGGTGCCGCGCCCCCGGCCGCCAAGCCCCGCGTCGCCGTCCTCGAGTTCAAGGACAAGGTGAGCGGCTACTCCTGGTACCAGGCGGGCCGCGCGGCCCAGGACATGCTCGTGACCGAGCTCGTGAACGGCGGCAGGTACCGCGTGGTCGAAAGGGAGCGCATGGAGGCGCTCCTCGCCGAGAAGAACCTCTCCCTCTCGGGCGACGTGGACGCGAAGACGGCCGTCCAGATCGGAAAGATGCTCGGGGTCGAATACCTCATCGCCGGCTCGGTGACGGAGCTGGGCGTCTCCAACAAGGGCGTCAACGTGCCTTCGGTCTTCGGCCGCATTCCCTCGGTGAACGTGCGCTCGCAGAAGATGGAGGCGGCCCTGGACGCACGCGCGTTCTCGACCTCGACGGGCGAGATCGTGTGGGCGTCGAGCCAGAAAGACTCCACGTCCGACGCGAGCGTCTACGTCGCGGGAGCGGGTGGCGGCGTGGACGATCGCGGCAAGCTCGACAAGATCCTCCGGCCCGTGGTGAAGAAGCTCGCGAGCTCCCTCGACGAGAAGCAGCTGCCTACCACTGGTCTCGGCGGGACCGCCGACGCGTCGGGAATCGTGGGGAAGATCGCGAAGGCCGACGGCGGAACGATCTTCGTCAACGTGGGCGCAGAGGCCGGCGTGAAGGAAGGCGACACGTTCGACGTCGTGCGCACGGGCGACGTCATCAAGGATCCCGACACGGGTGAGGTCCTCGGCTCGAACGAATCCAAGGTGGGCAAGGTGCGCATCACCGCCGTGAAGGGCCCCCGTCTCTCGCAGGCCGAGGCCGTCTCGGGCAGCGGCTTCAAGACTGGCGACGTCCTGAAGTCCCAGTAGACGAGACGAGCTACCTCAGGCCGCAGGCCTCTTCGAAGCCGCCGTCGCAGGCCTTGCGCGCGTAGCGCCGGGCCTCGGCAGCCTGCCCGCGCGACCACGCGTGGAGCGCGCGGGCGTACGCGACGTTCGGAGCGTCGGGCGCGCGCTCCTCGGCCTTCTGGAGCTCCTCGTCGAGGTCTCCACGCACGTCGGCGAACGCGAGCCCGAGGATCCAGGCGCGATCGGGTCCGGGATTCCGTCCGTGGCTCGAGATCTCGTCGCCCACGAAGCGCAGCGTGCGGCCGTGTGGCTGCGCCGCGCCGAAACCGCGCTCGAGGAGCTGCCAGGCCTCGGCGTCCTTCCCGTCGGCGAACGCGACGGCCGCGCGCGAGAACGAGTAGAGAAGCCGTCCCGAAGCGGACTGCCGGCCCCGCTGGCTCTCCACCCGCCCCATCGCCTCCACGAAGTCCTCGCGCCTCAGCCGGCCGTCGGGCTTCCGCGTGTTGTCGAGCGCCGCGGCGGCATGCGCGAGCGTCGTGTCCGAGGACATCGTGCGCGGCAGGAGAGGCTCGCGGGGGAGGGGCTGGGGCTTCGCGGGCTCGGGTGTGGCTTTCGCGGAGACGGGCGGGGCTGGTGCGGAGGGCGGAACGCTCGGAGCCACACGGGTCGGCGCCTTCGGTTTCGTGGGTTCCGTGGGCTCAGGCTTCGGCGCGGCCGTTTCGATCGCGACGGGGGGGGCCGTCGGCTGCGGCGCCTGACCGGGCTCGGAGCTCGCGCCGGGTGCCTCCGCGGGAGGTTCCGCGACGCTCACCGCGGTGGGAACTGGTGTCGGAACGCTTGCCACCGGAACGGGCGCGGGAGCCGCGCCGGTCCGATTCAGAAGGTAGACGCCGAGGCCGCCGGCCACGACGACGGCCGCGAGTCCGCCGGCGAGGAGCGCCCGGGGCGGACCGGACTGCGCTCCCGAGGGGGGTGCCGTCAGCGAGGCGGGTGGACCCGAGCGCCGTTCCGTGACGACCGTGGCGGCCTGAGAGACGTCCGAGGCTTGCAGCACGGGGGCCGTGGGCGCGGGCGCGAGGGGCTCGCCGGCGTAGACGGCCGTGGGCGCGGAAAGCGGCACGCCCAAAGCGCCCGCGAGCGCACCCACGAACGCGCGGCAATTCGGAAAGCGCGCCGCGGGGTCCTTCGCGAGCGCCCGGGCGAGCACGCCGTCGACCGCCTTCGGAAGACCCGGAGCGAGGGAGGTGACCGAGGGCGGCATCTCGTGGACGTGCTGGTGGAGGATCGCGAGCGGCGAGTCACCGATGAACGGCACGCGCCCCGTGAGCATCTCGAAGCCCATCACCGCGAGGGCGTACTGATCGGCTGTGGCGTCGAGGGGCCGGCCCATCGCCTGCTCGGGCGCCATGTAGAGCGGCGTGCCCATCACGGTGCCCGTCGCCGTGAGACCGGAGGCGGCGCTCGCCGAGCGGGCGAGGCCGAAGTCCGCGAGGAGCGGCCGGCCCGTCGAATCGAGGAGCACGTTTCCGGGCTTGATGTCGCGGTGCAGGATCCCGCGCGAGTGAGCGTGGTCGAGAGCCTCGCCGATGGCCGAGAGCCAGGTGATGGCGATCTGCGGCGAGGCCGCCTGCATGCCTCGGCGCAGCGTGCCGCCCGCGACGAGCGGCATGACGAGGAACGAAACCTCCTCGTCGGCGACGCGCGCGGCGCCGAAGTCGTACACGGGGAGCACGTTTGGGTGCTCGAGGCCTGCCACGAGGCGGGCCTCGCGGAGGAAGCGCTCGACGAACGAAGGATCCTGCGCGATCGGGCCGTGCATCACCTTGACGGCGACGCGGCGATGGAGCACGGAGTCCTCGGCGGAGAAGACCTCGGACATTCCGCCCGCGCCGACGCGTTCGAGGAGCTTGTAGCGGCCGAGCACGGTGCCGGGAGCGAGCGCCATCGGCCGGAGGTTATACGCCGCGGTCCTTCTCGTACGTGACGGAATACCGCTCCGTGTACGCGCGATGGCGTTCCCGGAGTCCCCCTTCCGTCAGGCCGAAATCGGCGGCTCCGTAGCGATGCCGCCCGGCTTTTCGGGAGAGCTGCCCGACCCAGGCGACCGCGCGGCGTTCGTGCTCGCTCGACAGCTCCTCGCCGAAGTGGGCGTACGCCGCGCGAAGAGCCGCGAGGGGATCCGCGACGAGCGCCGTGTACTGGAGGTGGTGGCACCAGGCCGGGCTCGCGCTCCGCGTGTCGTGATCCATGGCGCGCTGGAGGCCCGTGCCGTACATCCAGTCGACGTGCGCTCCGACGGCTTCGGGGGCCGGCGATCTCGTCATCGCTCCCTGGAACGTCAGCATCAGGCTGGCGACGGAGGGGATGCAGCTCACGGGGTCGCGATGCAGCCACAGGATGCGGGCGTCAGGGTAGGTGGCGACGAGATCGTCGA
>JAEUQS010000318.1 GCA_016789625.1 Acidobacteriota bacterium
CCCGGCTCGCCCCGTGTGCCGGGGGGCTGGGGGTCCTTGGCCTGGGGGGCGGGGGGGGGCGTGCGGGGGTTGGGGCCCCCCCGCCCCCGCTAAGTGTTTTCACCACCACGCCGCCAGCGGGCCCTTATCTGCGTTCCTCACCGGTATTGGGCGATGAAGCTTTGGAGGAGGCGATCCAGCTCCGGCTCCTCCTCTCGCTTGGCGGCGATCTTGCGCACGGCGTGGAGGGCCGTGGTGTGGTGCTTGTCTCCGAAGAGGCGTCCGATCTCGGGGAACGAGAGGTTTGCGGACTCCTTCAGGACGTACATTGCCACCTGCCGGGCGAAGACGACCGGCGCCCTCTTGGTGCGGGCCTTGAGGTCGGCGGGCTTGAGCCCGTAGTGATGGGCGATTCCCCGCAGGATCTCGGCGGGTGAGGCCGCGTGCTCCTGGAGCCGCAGGACGTCCTTGAGGGCTTCCCGGGCGAGGTCCAGGGAGATGGGCTCCCCCCGGAGCGACGAGAACACGATGACGCGGTTGAGGTAGCCCTCGAGCTCCCGGACCGACGACTTGATCTTCCCGGCGAGGAAGAAGGCCACGTCGTCCTCGAGGACGGCATGCTGGAGTTCGGCCTTCGAGCGCAGGATCGCCACCTTGGTCTCGAAGTCGGGGGTCTGGACGTCCACGATGAGGCCGCCCTCGAAGCGGCTCTTGAGACGGTCGGTGAGGCCGGGAATCTCGCGGGGCGGGACGTCCGACGAGAACACGATCTGGTTACCCACGTCGTACAGCGCGTTGAACGTGTGGAAGAGCTCGTTCTCGGAGGCCTCCTTCCCCACGACGAACTGGACGTCGTCGAGGAGGAGGATGTCGGCGGCCCGGAAACGGCCCCTCACGGTGTCCATGCGGTTGAAGCGCACGCCCTGGACGACCTCGTTCACGAACGTCTCCGAGGTCAGGTAGATGACCTTGTCCCCGGGTCTCCGTGAGAGCCGGCGATGCCCGATCGCCTGCATCAGGTGCGTCTTTCCCAGACCCGTGGTGCCGCAGACGAAGAGAGGGTTGTACTGCCGGGCGTTCTGGTCGGCGACCCTGAGGGCGGCCGCGTGGGCCAGCCGGTTCGATTCGCCGGTGACGAACTGCTCGAATGTGTAAGCGCTGTTGAGACCGCTGGTCTTCTTGCGGACCTCGGCGGCCACGACCTTGTTCGGGGCGACCGTGGTGCTGACGTTGCCGTCGGCTCCCGCGAACCGGATCTCGCGATCGGAGAGACCGGCGTGGGCCGCCGCTTCGGCGATGGCCTCCGCGAAGCTCTGGGAGATGTAGTCGACGAAGAGCGGCGTCTTGACCTGGACGACGATCCCGTCGGCGGTCTCGGCACGCTGCTTCGAATCGCGAAACCAGTTCTCGAAGTCGCGCTCGTCGATGCGCGTCTTCAGGTGGTGGAGAATCTTCTCCCATGAGCTGGGCTTATCCACAGGCAACACACCCCTGTGAAAAACGACCCACGGAAGCAAGGGACCCGTGGCGAGGCTCTTCGGGACCGGGGATCCTAGCCGAAACGGGGCGCGCGGGGGAGAGGGCCTCGCCGGGGATCCCGCCCGGGTTCCGGGCGCGAGGTTGACAGGCCCGGGGAGCGCGGGGACAATCCGCGTCCCTTAACTGGGGGAAGCAGAACATGAAGAGAACATTCCAGCCCAACAACCGTCATCGCAAGCGCACTCACGGTTTCCTCATCCGGATGCGTACCAAGGCCGGCCGCAACGTTCTCGCTCGGCGCCGCGCCAAGGGAAGAAAAGTCCTCTCGGCCTGATCCGGCCTCCCTTTACCCGTTCCGCGTAGATTTTCGAGTCCCGGGTTTCTTTCGAGGAGCGGTTTCGAGGGCGGCCTGGCGTTCCCGTGGGCCGTCGGGTCCGCTGGATCATCAGGATCATTCCGATCATCAAGATCACTCTGCAGCGACTTCCTTCGTGTCCGAAAGCATCCTGAGAGCCGGCGATCCGGCTCCCGAGCCGGACGAGCCCGCGACCGCGAGGCCCGCGCCGCCCGAGAGACCCGGCGAGAGGTGGACCCGCGACAAGCGGCTGCTCCGCCGGTCGGACTTCCGAAAGACCTACGACGACGGCAGGAAGATGCACGGGGCCCTGCTGACCGTTTTCGTGAGGCCGAACGGCATCGATCGCGATCGGGTGGGAATCACCATCACGAAGCGGGTCGGGAACGCCGTGGTTCGCAACACGGTCCGCCGAAGGCTCAGGGAGATCTTTCGTGTGGAGGCGCCGGGACGGGGCCCCTCGGAAACGGGCTACGACCTCGTCGTCAACGTCAAGGACATGGCGCGCGAGGCTCCGTTCGAGACGCTCCGGGGTGAGGTCGTGAAGCAGCTCGAGCGTCTCCAGCGGAAACGCTCGGGGTGAGAGCGGACGGCCAGGAGCCCGGAATCGCGGCTCGGTCGGTTGCGTTTCTCCTGGTCGCCTACAAGCGCTTCGTCTCCCCCCTTCTCCCACCGGCCTGCCGCTTCACCCCGACGTGCTCGGAGTACGCGCGGGAAGCCGTGCTGAAATACGGGCTCTTCCGGGGGTCGGCGCTCTCCGTGAGGCGGCTCTCCCGATGTCACCCGTTCCACGCGGGCGGCTTCGACCCGGTCCCATAAACCGTCCTTCGATAGGAGCGTCTTTGGAGAACAAGCGGCTCGTCCTCGCATTCGTGCTTTCCGCGGTGGTGCTCATCGTCTGGAGCATCCTCGTGCCCGCCCCGAAAAAGCCCGTGCTTCCGGCGCCGGGCGCCTCGGCCCCGAAGGTTGCCGCGCCCGCGAGCCCGGCTTCGCCCGGGACGGATTCCGTTCCGGTCCCCGGCGGAGTGGCCCCCGCGACCGCATCCGTCCCGACCACGTCCGAGCCCGTCGCGCCGGCGAAGGAGGCCGCGGCTCCGGAAACCCCGGCTCCTGCAGGGCCCGTGGAGGCCGTGGCCGACACCCAGGAGCGCACCGAACGCATCGACACCCCGCTCTACGTCGCCGAGGTTTCGAACCGCGGCGGCGCCGTCGTCTCGTTCAAGCTGAAGACTTTTCTGGACGCGGCGAAGCAGCCGCTGGAGTTCGTTCCCAAGCACACGGGATACACCGGACGCACCCTTCTCCTCTCGGGCGACTCGGCGCTCGCGACGGAGTCCCGCGACGCGTTCTTCCGCATGGAACGGGAGGAGTCCCCCACCGGGGTGAAGCTCGCCCTGACCTGGCGCCGCACGGATGGCGCGGGCTTTCGTCGGACGTACGCCTTCGAGAAGGACGGCTACCGGTTCGGCCTCACCGCCGAGCAGCTCGGGGGGAAGGGCCCGGTCGCGCTCGCGATCGGCCCCGGGCTCTCGAATCCCTCGGCCGAGCAGCTCGCGAACCGGTTCTCCAAGCCTGGATCTCCCGTGTATCTCGTGAACGAGTCGATCACCCGCAAGGCGAAGACGTCGTTCGAGGAGACCAAGCCCCTGGGTGCCGGGGTGACCGC
Organism: Acidobacteriota bacterium; assembly: GCA_016789625.1. Taxonomy (GTDB): domain Bacteria; phylum Acidobacteriota; class Thermoanaerobaculia; order UBA5066; family UBA5066; genus JAEUQS01. The sequence continues at coordinate 3,480 of JAEUQS010000318.1, forward strand.
CGTGGGCCTCGAGGACGTGTATTTCGTCTCGATGTTCCTGCCGAAGGGCCAGGCCGAGGCGACCATCGTTCCGTCGCCCGTCACGGTGAAAGGGGCGGACGGCAAGAGCGTGACCGAGCCCGAGGTGACGGTGCTCCTCTCGGGCGCGGGCTCCGTGGTCACCGACGCCTATTTCGGGCCGCTCGAGTACGGCGCCCTCGAGAAGACGGCTCCCGAGCTCACGAACGTCGTCAACTACGGCTACTCGTGGCTCAAGCCGCTGGTCGTCCCGCTTCTCTTCGCTCTCAAGTGGATCCAATCGTACGTGGGCAACTGGGGCGTCGCGATCATCATCCTGACCTTCTTCGTCAAGCTGCTGCTCTTCCCGCTCACGCACAAGCAGCTCGTCTCCATGAAGAAGATCTCGGTCCTGCAGCCCAAGCTCGAGGCGATCAACCAGAAGTGGTCGACGAAGATCAAGAACGACCCGAACGCGCGGCTGAAGAAGAACGAAGAGATCATGGCGCTCTACAAGAAGGAGGGCGCCAACCCGGCGGGCGGCTGTCTGCCGATGATCGCGCAGTTCCCCATCTTCATCGCGCTTTACAACGTGTTCGCGCACGCCATCGAGCTCCGCCACGCGCCGTTCATGCTCTGGATCCAGGACCTCTCGGTGAAGGATCCCTACTACGTCACACCGATCCTCATGACCGTGACGATGTGGCTGCAGCAGCAGCTCATGCCGGCTCCCGCGGACCCGGTGATGAAGCGGGTCCAGTCGATCATGCCCTGGATGTTCGGCTTCTTCTTCAAGGACGTCCCGGCGGGCCTCGTCCTCTACTGGCTCGTCCAGAACATCCTGACGATCATCCAG
>JAEUQS010000337.1 GCA_016789625.1 Acidobacteriota bacterium
GTTTCGTCCACGGCCCCCACGGCCAGCACGAAGAGAAGGCCGAGGATCAACCCGCGCGGGTCGCGGGAGCTGACGCGCACCGCCTGGAACGTGAGGACGCCGAGCACGCCGTACTGCAGGAGGTGCGCCCTCTTGGCGGGCGCGTCGGCGCTTCCGAAGTACACGAGCAGGATCAGCGCGTAGGCCCCGAGAACGAAAAGCAGCCCGAGCAGGGCGGGCCCCCGGTTTCGCGGCGCGCGAAAGGCCCAGGCGAAGAGGAACGCGAGGCAGAACGCGCCGGCCACCGCGAAGATCCGGAGCGGGTGCGGGCCGAGCCGCGGCTGGATCTCCTCGAGCCAGATCGCCGGAGCTCTCGAGAGCGTGGCGAGCTGGACGGCGGCGAAGAGGAACGCGAGGACGGCGAAGCCGCGGCTCCGGAGGACGTCGCCCACGAAGTCAGAGACCGACGGCGAGCGGCACGGACACGGGCCGCGCGTCCGGGAGCCGGCCCGTCTGGGACCACTCGTGGTAGGCCTCCGTGACCTCGGGCGCGGGACCGTCGGCGACGAGCCGGCCCTCGGCGATCCACACCGCGCGCTCGCACGTCTCGACGATGTCGGCGAGAGCGTGCGACACGAGGAGGAACGTCTTCCCGCGCTTCCGGAACGTCTCCATGCGCTCGTTGCACTTGGCGCGGAAGCGTTCGTCGCCGACCGAGAGCGCCTCGTCGATGAGGAGGATGTCGGGATCCACGTCGGTCGCGACGGCAAACGCGAGCCGCGCCGACATGCCCGAGGAGTAGGTGCGGATCGGAGCGTCGAGGAAGGGCTCGAGCTCGGCGAACGCGGCGATCTCGGCCATGCGGGCTTCCATCTCGCGGCGGGCGAACCCCATGAGCGCGCCGTGCAGGACGACGTTCTCGCGGCCGGTCAGCTCGCCGTGGAAGCCCAGCCCCAGCTCGAGGAGCGGAGCCAGCCGTCCCCGCACGACGACACGCCCCGAGGTGGGGCGCCGCACCCGCGCGATGAGGCGAAAGAGGCTGCTCTTCCCCGCGCCATTCGGACCGATCACGCCTACGGTCTCGCCCGGGAGGATCGTCAGGTTGATGCCCGAGAGCGCGACGAGCTGCTCGGCCTGGATGCGCCCCTGGATGCTCCGGATCGCGTATTCCTTGAAGGAGTTGATGACCTCGGTGGGCACCGCGTAGCGCAGCGAGACGTCGGTCAGGTCGATCGCGGGCGGAGCGCCCGGGGCGTCAGCTGCGCGCACCGTAGTCCTCGATCTTGGCGGCGTAGAACGCCCAGCCGGTGCCGACGGCGACCACGGCGAGCACCGACGCGACCGTGAGGTCGAACATCGACGGCAGCCGGCCCTCGTAGAGCGGCGCGCGGAACACGGCCACGAGGTACGTCATCGGGTTCCACTCGAGCACCTTCTGGTAGTGCGGAGGGAGGATCGACGGCGTGTAGACGATGGGCGTCACGAAGAACCAGGTGGAGAGGAGCACGAGGTACGTCTCGCGGACGTCCACGAAGCGCGACGCCATGGTGAACACGAGAAGCCCGATTCCAGCCGTGAAGAGCGCGGCGATCGCCATGGGAATGGGCAGGAAGAGCCAGGTGACGTGGAAGGGGAAGCGCGTGCCCACCATGATGACCGCGAGCGGCACGAGCGACAGCACGAGGTTGACCAGCGCGACGCCGACCGCCGAGGCGACGAAGACCGAGCGCGGGATGTAGATGCGGCGCGTGATCTCGAGGGCGTCCACGGTGAGGGAAGCCGCGTGCCCGGTGGCCTGAGAGAAGAACGTCCACACGAGGGATCCCGTGAGGAAGTAGACGGGATAGTTCGAGACCTCGGTCTTGAGGATCGCCGAGAAGACGAACGCGAGCGCCACCATGTTGAGG
>JAEUQS010000378.1 GCA_016789625.1 Acidobacteriota bacterium
CAACGGCGTCGCCTCGAACGTCCTCGATGATTCCAACGACACGGTCTTCTACGCCGCGCGGCTCGACTTCAAGCCCCTGGCCGGTCTCATGGTGGGCGCGTCGGGCGGCACGAGCGGCGGCGAGGGCCCGTTCCACCTCGGTCGCGATCGCTACGGCGTCCACGTGAAGTACGACGGCCCCGCGGAGCTGCCGATCGCCTTCCGCGCCGAGTACCTCGAAGCCAAGGACGAGAGCCGCAACGCCACGTCGGGGGCCATCACCGCGCTCAAGCGCAACGGCTTCTACGTCACCGGGATGTACACGATCGCGGGCGTGTACCGGCTCGCCGCCCGCTACGACCAGATCGACAACAACAAGGACGCCTCGAACGCCAAGACCAAGACGTTCACGGGCGGCTTCCACTACATGATCAAGGGCAAGAACATCAACCTGAAGGCCGACTACTACTCCATCAAGCAGGACGGCCGCGCGGTGAACGGCGCGCTCGACGAGTCCTACAGCCAGTTCGCCCTCGCCGCCCAAGTGGCGTTCTGAGCCGGCCTATTTCCTCGAAGTGCGCGGTGCCCGCGGCGCTCGCGGCGCCGCGCGACGGGGACGCGGAGACCGCGGCTTCGCTTCGGCCGGCACCGCGGCTGCCGGCGGCGCCGGCGGCTCGGGGACGGTGAGATCCGCGTCCCTCAGGATTCCGAAGAAGGCCTCGGCCTCGGAACGCGCCGTCTCGAGACGCTCCGCCCGTTTCTCCTCCGCCACGATCACGAGGGCCAGCGCTCCCGCCCGGCGGATCCTGGGCAGCCCGTCGACGCGGGCTCTCACGTCCTCGAGGAGGCAGGCCCAGTCGTGAGCCTCGCCGAGGGCATCCTGAAAGCTCTTGGACGCCTTGACGAGCGGGGCCGCGGAAGGCAGGGCACCGGCGAGGAGCTCCAGCCGGTAGCGCAGAGCCTTCCCGGCGATGCGCTCCTCGTGGAGGGTCTTCCGCGTCGGCTTTCCGAAGGACAGGAGCTTCTTTCGAGCTTTCCGCAACCTCTTGGAGACCTTCCCGCGGAAAGCTCCCTCGTCCTCTCCGGAAACCCCGGCAGCCCGTTCCTTCCAGGCCGAGAGCAGCGAGACGATCTGCTCCGCGCCCGACACCGCCGAGGCCGCCGATGACGTCGTCTCCGCGGTGAACGAAGGCAGGAGGGCCGCGATCGCGGGAGCGAGGTCGGGCTCCTCGGCCGTGAGATCCGTGAGGAGCCCGCGCGAGACGTCGTTCTGCCGGGCGGCCGAAAGGCCGCGGCGAAGCTCTTGCGCGGCGTCACGCTCCGCCCGGCCGTCGCCGTCGGCAGGGATGTTCCGAAACAAGGCGGCGAGAGCGGCGGTTCGCCTCAGGGCGACCCTCAGGTCGTGGAGCGGCTCGCCCGAGGGGTTTCCGCGATAGGCCTCGAGCGCCTGGGTGAGGGTCGCGACGGTCTTGTCGAGCGAGCGCGCGAGGAGATTCCGAACCGGGACCATGCCCGGTTGTAGCACGCCGGTGTGAAGCGTCCGGCCCTGCTTCAGAAACTCCCGCGGACCTCCGGCGTTTGGGCGGCGCCCGGCCGCAGCGCCGCGTCGAGGGGCGCGATCTCCAGCTCCAGGCGCGAGAGCAGCCCCGCGACGGCGTGTCGCGGATCCCTTCGCCGCCACGCCTCGACCATCTCCTCGCAGAGAGCCGCCACGCGCCTCGCGCCGAACGTCGCGGCCGTGCCGTGGAGCGCATGGGCACTGGCCCCGAAACCCGGGAGATCCTCCGCCGCGAGGGCGTCCCTCAGGCTGGCGACGCGCGCCGGGAGCTCGTTCAGGAACTTTCGCACCAGGTCGTCCACCTCGGCACGGCCCCGCTCCCCGGAGAGGGAGTAGAGCCTGTCGACGAGCGT
>JAEUQS010000477.1 GCA_016789625.1 Acidobacteriota bacterium
GCACGAACGCTGTTTCGCCTGGGGGCTTTCCGGTCCCAGTGAAGATCACGAAGAAGACTGGTGCTGGAACGTACCGGAGTGTGGCGGGCCATCACATTCACGCCAAGAAGGGGTTTGAGGGCCACGGAACGTACGACTTCAGGGAGGCTTTCGCGGTCAGCGACGACCTGCTGAAGCAGTATGGCGTTCGCCACGCCAATATCACGCCTATTCAGCAGAAACTCTTCAAGAAGCTCGAAGCGTCGGGGCTTCCAAACAACCTTACCCAGCATTCGAGAATTGCCTTCGAGTCACTTGTCAAGGCAGGCATACCACGTCAGGTGGCGAAGGACTGGGTCGCTCGGTCCCAGAGAGAGCTAATTCAGGGTGGCGTGTTTGAGCCAACGCTACTCCCATGGGGAAAGAAATGAAGCCGCTAGAAAAGTTCGGTCAGTTCGTGATCGGAGAATTCCGCGATAAGGCAATCGAGCAGCACCTTTTGATGCAGGAAGGACATTGGAAGACTCCAGCTGTCCAAGAACTTCAGCGGGCGATAGTGGATCTGTCGACTGAGCAAAAGGCGCTGCTCCTGCGCGTAGTCGTTGATGTCGTTGATACGGCTCTCCATGATTTCTTGTTTGCCCTGCAGGACGCCAACGATCGTGAGGTCGGGATTGCGGTGTTTGTTGACGGCGTAAACGTCGCCGAAGCGAGTGGAATGCTCAACGGCGAGCACTTGGGCGAGGATGGGTGGATTCGCAGCTACAGCAGGTACCCAGATCTGGGAGGAGGAATCGAATGACATCCCGGAGCTGCCCAGACGAGGGGGTATGTTTCGGTGAGACACGCATTCGCGCCCGAGGGGGCAGATGCGTCATAGGCACCCGCAGAGCCCCGCGACGGAACGCGCTCGGCGCTCGACTGACCTGGGAAGGAAGCCGCGGGGCGCGCAGGGGGCCAGGCCAGGCCGCAACGTGCGGCGTCGTCAAGGTGGTGTTCCCTCGCTACGCTCGGCCGCGCTGAAGCGCGTCACCACCTTGGCGACGCCGGAGGGAGTTGCGGCCTGGCCCTACGGGGCCCGCAAACTTCGCGCTATGTAAAACCGCGCGACTTGAGCGCACGCGGCGAAGTCGCGGCGAGGACTAAACAACGAGCCCGCTGGGAAGGATGCGCGCGGTATTTACATAACGCGGAGTTAGCGTGCCCTGGCCCCCCGGCACCCCGCGGCTTGCGCGCGGACCACGCCGCGCGCAGAGCAGAGCGCGCCTGAGGACGCGAGGAGGATGCGAACCCACCGCCGCGGCCGTGAGGGCCGCGGTGCACAGTTGTAGCCAGCCGGAGACTCGGACCGCTCGGCGTCCCCGGCCCGCCTACCGGTCCGTCGGGACGACGACCGGGAGCTTCACCGTCTCACCCCGGCCCGGTGTCGCAAGCAGCGATTCCTGTTTCATCCCGGCAGGCACGATGATATCCACCAGTGGCGGCGGAGCATCCACCTCGTCGCGCTTCGTGCCGAGCCGGTCCTCCCAGGAGCCACCGCCCACCGGCAGAATCGACAGCCTCTCCGGCTTGTCCTTCGTGACTCCGATGAGCCCGCCGAGGTCGACCTTCTTCTCCACGTCGGCCGCGCTCACCGCCGCGAGATAGCCCCAGGACGCCTGCGCGGGCCCGCCCAGGAACGACTCCGGCACGAAGAAGCGGATCGTCGGCCCCGCCACCCGCACGCGCGTCGGGAAGAAGACCTTCGCGGCGAGGTCCCGGTCGATCTCCTCCTTCGCGCGCGCGACGTCCACGTCGTCCACCCGACCCTTCTCGGCCCGGATCTCGTCCTTGGCGAAGCTCCTGAGGATGCGCTTGAGCTCCTGCGCGGTCTCGGACGGCTGCGGCGTCAGACAGATCGCCTTCTCCCAACCGCCGGCGGACACGACCTCGGCGCCCCGCCCGGGGAGGAGCGCCCGGCGGCCGGAGCCGTCCTTGCGGTCGGTGTCGATGTAGACGTCGATGTTGAACTGATAGAAGCCGTTCCTCGCGATGCGGTCGAGCGTCATGCCGCCACGGTCGATCACGCGCCGGTCGGCCGGCGTCACCTTCTCGGCGAACGTCGCGACGAACGTCGTGCCGTCCTTCTCGGCGAAGGCCTCGAGCGACAGGAGGTCGAAAACGCCGGGCCGGTAGTCGTCGCGGCGCGGGTAGAGAAGCGAGCCGTCGCCGTTGTCGTCGCCACGGGGATCCGTCAGTGTGAAGACCGGGGCCTTTTCGGCTCCCGTGACAGACAGGGCGGAAGCCAGGGACGTGAGGAGAAGGGCTGTCGTCGCAAGGGATCTCATGCGCCGATGATGCGACGGACGGCCCCAAAGGGAAAGGCCCGGGATGCATCATCCCGGGCCCGAAAACGAGAGCGATTTCCCTGGTGGGGGGTTCGGGGGATCGAGAAACCCCGAGAACGAATTCAGAACTGGACTTTGATGAACGCCTTCAGACGGTTCTGCGTGAAGTCGCGCTGGAGCAGGCTGTTCCAGCCGCCGAAACGCCCGGCGAAGCCCGGCGAGCCGACGGGGACGCCGACGTTCCGCGAGGTCTCGGCCGACGCGTATTGCGTCACGTAGCCGCCGCCGAAGTCGGGCGTGAACGTGCCCCAGTTGTACTGGTACTCGAAGCCGCACTCGGAAACGCCGCCGAGCGTGTAGCGGAACTTCAGCACGAGCTGGTTCTTGCTGTGGTCACCGGAGGCCAGCTCGTGGAGGCGGTACGCCTGGAACGCCGAGTTGCCGTCCTTGAGGTCGGCCTTGTAGTGCGCATACATGAGCGAGCCGTACAGGTCGTTCGTGAGCTGGTAGCCGCCGCCCAGGTTGAACATGAAGTAGCTGAGGTCGCGGTCGTCGTCCGAGATGCTGTCGAAGGGCTTCCACTGATAGCCGGTGGAGGTCGTGCCGTTCGGGTTCGTCACGGTGATGACCGAGGGGTTGCCGTAGAGGCCGCTCGTGGAGTTGTTGGCGGAATAGAAGCGCTGCTGGTTGCGGCACGCGACGCCGCCCCCGGGACAGTCGCCCGCGACGTACGGAAGGAACTCGGCGCCGTTCAGGCGCTTGTCGGTCTCCTGGATCGTCTTGAGCTTCGCGAAGACGTCGATGCCCTTGCCCACCTCGATGACGTACTTGCCGTTGAGTGCCGCGATCGTCGTCTTCTTGTCCTGGAACGGAGCGTAGGCCGAACGGAAGTGGCCCACGCCGCTGTCGAGGTCCTGCCCGGGATACGGGGTCTGGAAGATCGAGCGGGACGCGTCGCCCCAGGCCTGCCAGTTCGTGTCGTAGCCGATGAGCGAGAGCTCGGCCGCGAGGTCCAGCCCGCCGATGACCATCTGCGGGACGATGGTCACACCCTGCCAGCCGATGGCCGTCTCGGCGAGCGGCTCGTCGAAGTCGGTGAAGTCGTTGTCCACGTTGATCGTCGCGACCTGCTGGGCGTTGCCGTCCCAGCCGCCGTAGCCGATGCGGGTCTTGTTGCCGCCGAAGATGCCGTAGTTGCCGTTGGAGGGTCCGGTCAGCGCGAACGTGGCGTCCTTGCCCTCGGTGAGGAGGACGTCGCTCTCACGGCGGGCCGCCATCACGGAGACGTAGTCGGCCCCGATGCGGAAGCCCTCGATCTTGAAGCTCAGGCCGATGCCGAAGGGGTCGTTGAGGTCGAAGTTGACCCGGCCGCTCCAGTCGCTCCGATGACCGATGGGAACGGGCGAGTACTTGTTGATGTCGGTGAAGTACTGGCCGTCGGGCGTCGTGTCGCCCGAGGCGATCGTGTCGCTCGTCGAGGAGCGCGAGATGTACACGGCGGCCCGCGCGTCGAACTTCGAGCCGGGGTGGACGCCGGCCTTGAAGCCCACGACGGAGTTCTTGAAGCGGAAGCGCGTGTCCTGGCCGTCGTCGAAGTTGATGTCCCGCGTGTCCACTTCCTGATCGCTCACGTACTGCGCGATCGCGCCGACGTCGAACAGCGAGCCGGACGCGTAGCGCATCTGGAGGCCATAGGCCGCGTCCGAGGCGTGGAACTTGCCGGTGTTGAAGAATGGGCCCGCCCAGAGGCGCGGCAGCGAGATGCGCGTCAGATCCCAGGTGAAGGCCTTGCTCGCGGCCGAGCCCTGGAGCAGGAGGCCCGACGCGTTGTCGCGGTCGATGTAGCGGAGCCGGCCGATGACGTACGGGTCGAACATGCCGAAGTCGTTCGCGCCGATCGAGATCGTGTCGACCCAGGAATAGCCGGGCGTGAGCGTGATGTTCAGGCCGCGGAGCTTCACGTACTGGTTCGAGCGCGGATCGAACTCGCCGCAGCCCCCGCCCGTGCAGTCCTGCCCGCCGGTGGGATCGCCGAACCCGCCGAAGTTCGTCCAGAAGTTCTGGTTGAAGCGGCTGTGGAGCCGGGCCTTCACCTCGACTGCCCGGGAGACCTTCGCGTTCACGAAGAGCTCGATCTCCGTGCCCTGACCGTTGTCGCCGTAGCCTTCACCCGGCACCGTCGTGAAGTTGTAGAGAGCGCCCTGGTCCCTCTGGGTGCCCCAGAGCCATTTCGTGTAGGTGGTTCCGCCGAGCGTGAATTTGGGCCCGTCCTGGGCGCTCGCGATTCCCGAGCCCAGGACGAGGAGAGAGAGGGCCGCGGCTGCGGCCGCCCGTTTCGCGAACCGGCTTGTGGCGTTCACTGTACTGTCCTCCTTCAAATCGGAAGCTACTTGCGAACCATCTCGAGGGTCGCCATCTTCTTGGACGTCCCGTCGGGGTTGCATTCATAGGCCAGCATCTTGTACTGGGCGTCGATCTCGCTCTTGTCGCCCGTGCCCTTGCCCGCGAGAACGTCGATGGCGTGCGGATCGCAGTCGCCGTCGTTGCCGCCGCCGAAGCGGTGCTGCCCCTCGAACTCGTTCACCTTGCGGGTGAGGAGGTCGGCCTTGTCGGGGAAGCCCTCGTTCGACTGCATCACGACCTGGTAGCCCCACTTCGTGACGTCGCCCGCGCCGATGTCCTTGAGCGACACGCTCGCGGTGATGTTGCGGCCCTGACCGCGTGTGCGGCCCGGCACGACGATGGAGTCCTTCATGGCCGCAGATTTCTGCTCGGCCTCGGTCTTCACGCGGTTCTGCTGCTGCGGCGAGAGGATGATGCACTTCTCCCAGCCGCTCCCCGGCGCGAACGCGACGTTCAGGCCCGCCGGGGCCTTCATGTTGCCCGAGCCTTCCTTGCCGTCGGTGTCGATGAACACGAAGATCATCTGGGTCGAGAACCCGCCGCCCATGTTCCAGGGATCCTCGAGGTTCGTGTTGACGCCCACCGAGATGTCGAGCTTGTCGCCCGAGGCCTTCACCTTCAGCTCCGTGAGGTCGAAGGAGCCGGGCTTGTAGACCTTGTCGGTGGGATACGTGTAGGTCCCGGGGCCCTTGTCGTCGCCCGTGGGGTCCTTGAAGACGACCTCCTGAGCCAGAACGGAGCTCGCGAACGCGGCCGAGGCGACGAGGAGCGCGGCGGTGAATCGAACGTGCTTCATGGGAAACCCTCCTTCAGTGAGATGTCAGCCCTTGACGCCGCCGGCCGTGAGGCCGGAGACGAGGTACTTTTGCAGGAACAGGAACAGAAGAACGACGGGGATCGAGACGATGATCGACCCGGCGGCGAAGTAGCCCCACTGCTGCTGGTAGCCGCCAACGAAGAACCGGAGCCCCACGGGAGCCGTGTACATGGTCTCCTTGTCCATGAACGTCGCGGCGAGGATGAACTCGTTCCAGCCCGTCATGAAGCTGAACAGAGCCGTGACGGCCACGGCCGGCTTCGCGAGCGGGAGAACGATGCGCCAGAAGATCGTGCCCGGTGAGGCGCCGTCGATCAGAGCGGCCTCCTCGAGCTCCTTGGGAATGGTGTCGAAATAGCCCTTCAGCATCCACACACAGAACGGGATCGCCGTCGTCGCGTAAACGAGGATGAGCCCGATGTGGCTGGAGCCCAGGCCCAGCCACTTCACGAGGATGATGTAGAGCGGAATGAGCATGAGCGTTCCGGGGAACATCTGGGAGATCAGGAACGACATCATCCCTGCCTGGCGGCCCGGAAAGCGGAAGCGCGAGAACGCGTAGCCCGCCGTGCACGCGAGGAACACGCCGACGACGGTCGTCGCGAGGGCGACGATGGCACTGTTGAGCATCCAGCGGCCGAAGGGCTGCTCGGTCCACACGGAGTGGAAGTTCGCGATCGAGACCGTCTTGGGCCACGGCAGAATCGCGCGGAGGCGGTCCCAGGCCGAAGGGTCGGTCGGGATGTCGGCGATGGCGAGGCTCTGCTGACCCGAGAACGCGATCGTCACCACCCACAGGATCGGGTAGATCGTGAGCAGCGTGACGACCACGAGGAAGAGGTGGAGCGGGGCGTGCGGCGGCTCGTCCTCGCCGGCCTTGTGCTGGAACAGGCTCACTTGGTGCCGTCCTCCGTCGCCCGGGACATGCGGTTCTGGAACGTGCCGTACACGAGGAGGAGCCCGAAGATCACGGTCGAATAGGCCGCCGCGTAGCCGTAGCGGTACTTCTCGAACGCGAACTTGTAGGCCTGGGTGATGAGGATCTCCGTGGAGCCCGCCGGCTCGCCCTGCGTGACGAGGTAGGGGATGTTGAACATGTTGAACGTCCACACCACCGAGAGGATCACCGAGGGCACGAGCGCGGGCTTGAGCGAAGGCAGCGTGATCGCGCGGAACTGTTGCCAGCGGGACGCGCCGTCGACCCGGGCGGCCTCGTAGAGGTCGGCGGGAATCGACTGCAGGGCGCCGAGCGCGACGACCATCATGAACGGGAAGCTCAGCCAGCTGTTCGTGGCGAGCGCGGTGAAGAACGAAGTGAACGGCTTCTCGAACCAGGAGACGGGGCTCCCGCCGAAGATCTGGATCACCTGGTTGATGACCCCGAACTGCTGGTGGAACATGCCTGTCCAGATGAGCGCGGTGATGTAGTTCGGCATGGCCCAGGGGAGGATGAGGAGCACGCGGTAGATGGGGCGGAAGGCCAGACCCTTGGTGTTGAGGGCGAGCGCGAGGAGGAGACCGAACGTCACGCCGAACGTCACGTTCGCGGCCGTCCACACGATCGTGATGAACATCGTCCAGTAGAAGTTCTGGTAGTTCCACACGAGCGCCCCGTCGGCCGCGCGGCGCGCGAT
>JAEUQS010000475.1 GCA_016789625.1 Acidobacteriota bacterium
ACCGAGCCGCGCCCACGCTCAGGTCTTCGACGGGGGCGGCAGCAACGAGGTCGAAGGTCGCACGCGCCCGGGCAGTCAATCGTTGCAGCTCTACGATGTCGTCGAGCTCGCCCAGCATTTCGGCGTCAGCCGCATCTCTGCCCTCTATCGTCTCCGGAATCTCCGACTGCTCACCGAAGGAGAGTTCGAGCGACTGAAGGCTCTGGACGAGGCCGGGCAGGGTAAGCGAGTCGCGAGCCTCCTCGGCTACGGAGACCTCGAGGATTCCGAGGGACGCGATCGGTTCCGCCACCGCTTCCTCACGCTCGCGTTCGAGACGCATCGCCGCGACGAGATCTCCCGCTCGAAGCTCGATGAGCTGTCGAAGCTGGTCGGGCTCAATCCCTCCGAGATCGACGCCCTGCTTTCAGAGGGGGCGCTCTTCGACGAGTCCCTTGGGGTCCTCGCAGCTCAATGACGAGGCGGCGCGTCGTCATCGCCGACGCCAACGTGCTGATCAACCTCCTCCACGTCGGGCGTCTCGACCTTTGCGGAGCGATCCCGGGTTTCGAGTTCGTCGTCCCCGAGAACGTACAGCAAGAAGTCTCCCGCCCGGAGCATCGATCGGTCCTCGAACAGGCGGTCCAGGCCGGCAACCTGCGTATCGAAACCGTCACAGGTCGTCGCGCGGCGGTTCAAGGTGAGCTTCGGCTCGTTCCGCGAGCTGATCTGAGAAGAGAGTGCGGCATCTGGCGACCTCCGCGAACCGGAAGGGGAGTTCCTTCGCCCGCCCCGTGAAGCGGCCCTCCCGCGACCTCTGGTGAGCAACTCGCGCAGTTATGGCTCCCGAGTGGTCTCGGGCGGCGGCTCCGGAAGCCACGCCGTGAAACCGGACGTCCCGTCGACGCGGAATGTCCGAACGCGGATCGCCGGCTCCACCTCCCTCGCGGCGTCGTGGACCTCCCGCCGCGAAGGCGCGGTAAGGCCGCCGTACGTCAGGCTGAATCGGTCGCCCGGGCGCAGCATCAGCACGGAGACCGGATAGCTCGTCCCTCCCGACGAGGACGACCGCGGCGAGTCGGACGCCTCGTTTGTCTGCCAGACCGATTCCTCGTGGACGATCGCGGTGATCGGGGCGTCGGCGGGAACCACCACGATCGAGCGGACGGGGCGCTGGTCGCGCTGGGGCTGGTCCCCGGGCCCGGCCAGCACGGGCGGCAGGCGCGGGGTCAGCTCGAGGTCGAGCCGCCCGACGCCGATCGCCTCGAAGAACGCGGTGAAGCTCAGCGACGTCCGGTCCCCTCCCCGGTGGACTGAATCGCGCGACTCGCGACCCAGGTAGCGGAGGACCGGCGACCCGTCGGGGCCGCGGACCTGGGCGGGCGAGGAGATCGCGCGCTCGTCCAGATGGTTCTGGAACGGCGACGTGTAGTACTGCGGGAACCGGCTGTCGCGGCGGAAGCTGTGATTCACCACGCGCTCGGCCACGAGGATGGGGATGATCACGGTGTCCCCGACGCAGAAGGTCTGCGGGCGCAGGTCGTTTCGGAGCTCCCTCCTGCTGCCTTTCTCGCTCACGAACACGCGCATCTCGTTGTCGTGGTATCGATAGCCGTATCCCGGCGTCTCGAACCGATGCCGGAAGACGAACTCACCGCTCCGTTTCGGGCGCACGAACGCGAGCCAGAACGGCGTTCCGTCCTTCTCGCGGACCGCGTCTGCGACCAGCTCGAAGTCCCGTCCGTACGCCTCGACGAAGCTCGCCCTCAGCTCTTCGATCATCCTGTCGCGCGTCCCTTCCGGCCTTGCGTGGAGCGGGAGCACCGTCCCCAGGAGCCAGGCGAGAAGCCCGGCCCGAACGCGCCTACTCACCGGGCGGACCCCACCGGGTGACGATAGGACGGGTGCGAATGGAGTCGACGTGCGAGAGGTCACAGGAGGGGGCGCGGTGATCGGCGGCGGCGCCATCGAAGCGTCGTGACGTCTACCCCCCGCCGGTGCTACCGTCGCAGGAGATGGATGTCACCGCAGAGGACCTCCTTCCGTTGGTCGCGAAGCTCTCGCCCGAAGAGCGAGCAAGGCTCTCGCGGATGGCGCTCCTCCTCGGCTCGCCGTCCAGAGACGCAGCAGATGCCTTGCGGTATCAGACTGAGCCCGTGCGCGCGGGGGAGTTCGAATCCATCGAGGATCCGCTCGCTTGGGACGCTGACGGCTGGGACGGCTTCGAGTGACTCGCGGAGAGATCCGCTGGTACGGGTTTCATGCTCCCGACAAGAGACGTCCCGTTCTGATTCTTGCGAGGGCCGAGACGATCGACGCCTTGGGCGAGGTGATCGTCGTCCCGATTACACGCACGATCAGAGGCCTCTCCACCGAAGTCATCCTGACGGCCGAAGACGGAATGCCGGTCACCTGCGCGCTGAACTTCGACCATGTATCTCTCGCGCAGAAGGGCCGACTCGGTGCGGCGATCACCGATCTCCGTGAAGCCCGCTGGCCCGAGGTTCGCCGTGCCCTCCTGACCGCCTGCGGCTTCGTCTGAGGGCTGGATCCCTCCAGAATCTGAGCCCTCGCGGCCACCCGAGACCAAGCCGCTTCAGATCTCGGCGAGCGGAATGGACCGATTGCGGCCATCCAGCGGCAGCGATCGGTCCGCGAGACAGATGACTCCGCCGGACCCGACAGGGAGACCGATGCGTTCCAGGGTGGAGAAATGGCG
>JAEUQS010000510.1 GCA_016789625.1 Acidobacteriota bacterium
AAGCCGAGCCAGGCGCCGTCGGGCCCGCGCAGCGCCCCGAATTTCACCGAGAGGAGCGCGGCCTTTCCCATCTCGCGGACTGCCCGCCCCACGAGGAGCTCGTTGTGGCCCATGCCGTAGAAGTCGCCCGTGTCGAGGAGATTCACCCCCGCGTCGAGCGCGGCGTGGAGGGTGGCGAGGCTCTCCGCATCGTCCGAAGGGCCGTACATGCCCGACATGCCCATGCAGCCGAGCGCGAGCGGAAACACGGAGGGCCCCGAGGAACCGAGCGGGCGGGGTGCGTTCGTCAAAGTCGTCATGGCGGCAAGGTAGGGCGCACAGTTTCCGTTGGCAAGAAGGCACCCAAGAGTTCCATACTCACCAGATGGAGAGTGTGGATCGCAAGCCCTCCGCGGAGACGGAAGCTCTCGTCCGTGAGGTCCTCGAACGGGTGGCCGACAAGTGGACGCTCCTCGTCATCGAGGAGCTGGGCGGCGAGGCCGGCCCGCGGGACGTGCGCTTCACGCGGCTCCTCGAAAGGGTCGGCGGGATCAGCCAGAAGATGCTCACGAAGACGCTCCGCCAGCTGGAGCGTGACGGGCTCGTGACCCGCAAGGTCTTCCCCGTCGTGCCGCCGCGCGTCGAGTACCGGCTCACCCCTCTGGGCGAGAGCCTCGGCGCCGCGGTGTGCGGCGTGTGGGAATGGGTGGAGCGCCACAAGGACGAGGTCCGGCGGCATCGCGGCACCTACGACGCGGCGCGTTCGTAGGGCAGGACTGCCCCGCTCTACAGCGTGATGACGACCTTGCCGAAGTGCTTGCCGCTCGCGAGGTACTCGTACGCCCCGCGCACCTCGTCGAACCCGAACACGGTGTCGATGACCGGGTGGATCTCGCTCGCGGCGAGCGCGCGGTTCAGCGCCTCGAAGAGGACGACCGAACCCACGTAGACGCCCACCACGCGGATGGCCTTGTGGAAGAGCGCGTAGGTGTTGACCTCACCCTTCGTCCCGGTGAGGACGCCGAGAAGGCTCATCGTGCCTCCGAAGCGCAGCGCCGCGACGGACTGGTCGAACGTGCCGGGCCCGCCGACCTCGACCGCGATGTCCACTCCGCGGCCGCCCGTGAACGCGCGCACGGCCTCGCCCCACTTCGGGTTCTCCTTGTAGTCGAGCACCTGGGCCGCGCCGAGCGAGAGGGCCCGCTCGCGCTTGGCCTCGCTCGACGACGTGAGCACGACCCGTGCTCCCGCCGCGCGCGCGAGCTGGAGCGCGAAGAGCGAGACGCCGCCCGTGCCCTGCACGAGCACGGTATCGCCGGGCTTGAGATGCGCCGCGTGGAACAAGGCATGAAACGCGGTGACCCCCGCACAGGGAAGCGTCGCGGCCTCCTCGTACGAGAGGTGGCCGGGCAGCGGGACCCAGGCCGTCTCGGGCAGGACGACCTCCTCGCGGAGCATGCCGTCGAGAGAGCCGCCGAGCGCGTGGTCGTGGTGGGTCTGCGCCAGCTCGCCGTCGATCCAGGTGGGAAAGAACGCGGCGGCGACGCGCTGCCCGGGCCGGAAGAGCGTGACCTCGGTGCCCACGTCGAGAACCTCGCCCGCGCCGTCGGAGAGCGGCACGAGAGGGGCCTTGCGGTTCTTCGCGCCGCGCGCCATGACGACGTCCCGGTAGTTGAGCGACACCGCCTTCACACGGACCTTCACGTCACGGGGGCCCAGCGCCTCGGGCTCGCGGTTCACGAGGGTGAGGGAGTCGAGGCCTTCCCGCGGCTGCAGCTCGTAGGCTTTCATGGCTGAGAACGGTACTCCACCGAAAGCGCGGTCACCATCTCGTCCACGACGCGCAGCGTGAGGCCCCAGATCACGCGGTTCCCCCAGTGGTAGCTCGGCATCGGCAGCGGGACGCCCTTGCGCACCCAGGTGAACGCGCGCCGGTTGTCGGGATCCGCGAGGAACCCGAGCGGCACCCAGACCGTCTCCTGCACCTCGTGGTTGAGGACGAAGGCCGGGTCGCCGGAGACCACGAACGCGAACGGCGCGACGCTGTGGGGCTTCATGCCGAGCGGGAGATGCGTGCGCACCTCCGAGAGGGGGCCCAGCAGCCGGGCCGACGCCGCGAGGTCGAGCCCCACCTCCTCGCGCGTCTCGCGGATCGCGGCCGCGAGCGGGCTGTCGTCCTCGGGGTCCACGCGGCCGCCGGGAAAGCCCATCTGCCCCGACCAGGGATCCCGCGGGTGCTCGGCGCGCCGCATGAAGAGGAGCTCGGCCCCGTCCCGGGTGTCCCGGAGCACGGCCGCGACCGCGGCCTTGTGGCCCTGCGGCACCTCGGGCTCGATCCGCGGCTGGAGCCGCTCGAGCGCCCGCGCAACGGCCGCTACGTCGATCACGCCCCGGCCTGGCCCGTCCGGCAGGACGGCCTGGCCACCTCGACGGGCACCCCGCTGAACGCGGCGGTCCCCACGAGCGCGTCGATGGTCTGATCGTCGGTGAGATCGTTGAGGCTGACGCCCGCGTGCTGGGGCTGCGTCGCGAGGCGCGCCCTCACACCCTCGCGGGAATGGCCGTAGCCGTGCGGCAGGCTCACGACTCCGGGCATCACGTCCTCGGTGACGGTCACCGGAACGAGCACGGCCCCGACGCGCGAGCGCACCTCGGCCGTGTCTCCCGCGGCGAGCCCGCGGGCCTTCGCGTCCTCGGGGTGGAGGAAGAGCGTGCAGCGCGAGGCGCCCCGCATGAGGCGCGGCACGTTGTGCATCCAGGAGTTGTTGTCGCGCACGTTGCGCCGCCCGATGAGGACGAGCCCGCCGCCCGCGGGGGCTCCGTCTGGAAAAGCCGCTCTCAGCCGGGCGAGGTCCCCCAGGAAGAGCTCGGGCGCGAGCTCGATGCGCTTCGTCTTCGTGAGAAGCCTTTCGGGAAGGCAGGGCCGGAGCGGTCCGAGATCGATTCCATGCGGAGCGCTCCGCAGCTTGCGAAGGCTCATCCCCCGGCGAGACGGGAAGAGCCCCCTGCCGTAAGGGCCGAAGCGCAGACCGAGGTCGAGGATCCCCTCGGGCCCGCGCCGCTTGAGAAATCGATATCGGGTTTCTTCCGCCGCCGTGGGCCCGTCGCGGAGCACCTCCACCCGGTGCTGGAGCTCGAGCAGGATCTCCCAGTCGTGGAGCGCGCCGTCGGGCTTCGGGAAGAGCGGAGCGGAGTACTTTGCGGTGTTCCGCACGGCGAGCACGTGGAACGCGAGGTCGTAGTGGCCGCGCTCGAGCGGCGTCGTGGGCGGGAGGATCACGTGAGCGTGGCGCGTCGTCTCGTTCAGAAACGGGTCGACCGACACCATGAACGGCAGCCGCGCGAGCGCGCGGTCGAGCTGGCCGCCGTTGGGCGTCGAGAGGACGGGGTTTCCGGCCACGGTGAGCAAACCCTGAACCTGTCCCTCTCCCTCCGTGAGGATCTCCTCGGCCAGGGCGGCGACGGGCAGCTCGCTCATGAATTCCGGAAGGCCGCGCACGCGGCTCTTCCAGCGGCCGAGCCCCCCGGGCGAGACCCGGAGAGCCTTCGGACCGTGCAGCGGATCGAACGCGGGCTGCGTGAACATCGCGCCGCCCTCGCGATCGAGATTGCCCGTCACGAGGTTCACGGCGTTGACGAGCCAGGACGCGAGGCCGCCGAACGGCTGCGTCGAGAGGCCCACGCGGCCGTAGCAGGCGGCCGACTCCGCGGCATGGAGCTCCCGCGCGAGGCGTTCCACGGTCTCCCGGGCGATGCCCGTGTGGGCCTCGGTGCGGGACGGCGGAAATTCGGAGACCACGGCGGCCAGCGTCGCGAGACCGTCGGTGAGATCCGCCAGGTGCCGGAGGCGCGGACCGAGCACGAAGAGCTCGCGAAGGAGCGAGAGCAGGAAGAGAGCGTCGGAGCCCGGCCGGATGAAGTGGTGCTCCGACGCGGCGCGGGCCGTCTCGGTGCGGCGCGGATCCACGACGACGACCTTGCCGCCCCGATCCCGGATGGCGTCCATGCGGTTCGCGATGCCGGGCGCCGTCATGAGGCTGCCGTTCGAGGCGACGGGGTTCGCGCCGAGCACCAGGAACCAGCTCGTGCGGTCGACGTCGGGAATCGGCACGAGGAGCCCGTGCCCGAACATCGCGAAGGCCGCGACCATCTGCGGGAGCTGGTCGACCGAGGTCGCCGAGTAGCCGTTCCTCGAGCGCAGCGTGCGGAGGAGCAGCGGAAAGAAGATCAGGGAGCCCAGGTTGTGGACGGACGGGTTCCCCACGTACGTCGCGAGCGCGTCGCGGCCGTACTTCGTCTGCGTTTCGTGGAGGCCCCGCGCGGCCGTGTCCAGCGCGTCGTCCCAGGAGGTCTCCTCCCAGCCCGCCGCCGTCCGCTTCATCGGCTTTCGCAGCCGGTCGGCGTCCTCGTGGACGTCCTGCAGCGCGACGCCCTTGGGGCAGATGTGCCCCTTGCTGAACGGGTCGTCGATGTCGCCGCGGATTCCGGTGATCCGCCCGTCCGCGACCTC
>JAEUQS010000488.1 GCA_016789625.1 Acidobacteriota bacterium
GCACGAACGACGTGGATTCCGACAACCGCGGCCTCTTCGTGGACGACCCGCGGTACGGCCGCGTGCTCGTGGCGTGGACGGCGTTCGAGCGCGTGGACTTCGAGGACGCGGGCTCGGGCCCCGGCTACGACGACTTCCCGGCACAGGGCGCGCTCAAGGGCACCGTGACGAAGCAGGACGGCTCGACGCTCAAGGGAAAGCTCGTCTACGACGTGGACGAGGCCGAGGGCTGGGAGACCCTGGACGGCGAGCGGGACGGGCTCTCTTACAGCATCCCGTTCGCGATGGTCTCGTCGATCTCGCCCGCGGGCAGCTCGCGCAGCAAGGTGACGCTCAAGGGCAGCACCGAGGAGCTCCGGCTGGAGGAGACGGCCGACGTCACCGATCGGAATGCCGGGGTGTTCGTCCTGGACGGCGACCGGAAGACGTACGTTCCCTGGGAAGACGTGAAGCGCATCGACTTCGACAAGTAGGGCGATTGGCCCGGAGCGTGCTTCTCTGGGTCCTGCAATGCCAAACCGTCTTCAAAAGGGTGCTGCGGGCGCCCTCGTCCTCGCCCTCGCGGTGCCTTTTGCAGTGACCTCCGGCGGCTGCGTTTCCGGCAATCGGGACGCGGCCGCTTTCGCTTCCGCGAGCCGTGAGATCCAGCTCCGGCAGGCGGGCAAGACCAACGCCGACGTGCGCGCCGACGTGAAGCGCGGTCTCGACGAGCTCGTGCTCATGGAAGAGCGCACGCGCTTCGAGGACCAGCGCCTCCGCAAGCAGTACCTGCTGGGCTACGGCGCCGGGGTCGCGCTGCTCGTGACCGGCGCGCTCATCGGCGGGAGCAAGTTCGAAGGGAAATCGGCCGCGATCAGCGGGGCCGGCGTCGGGGTCGGGATCGCGGCGTTCGCGATGCACCTGGGCCAGTCGGGCAAGCTCTCGGCCTGTCGCGCCGTTCTGGACCGGGCCGCGTCGGACCTCCGGACGTTCGACGAGAAGAAGGTCGCGCCCGCCTCCGCGTCGCCCGACGAGCTGCATCGGGAGCTCGTCCAGAGGATGTACGAGGTGCGTTCGGATCCGTCCTGCGCGTCTGTGGTCCGGTAGCCCGGGAGGAGCTAGCGCTACACTTCGCGGCCATGACCCGTATCGCCGTCAAGAAGACGTACAAGCTCCTCATCGGCGGCGCCTTCGTGCGCACCGAATCCGGTCGCGCCTATCAGGCCCTCGGGCCCTCGGGCGAGGTCCTCGCGGAGATGCCGCTCGGCTCCCGCAAGGACGTGCGCGAGGCCGTCGTGGCCGCGCGCGCGGCCTTCGGTGGCTGGTCGGGCCGCACGGCGATGAACCGCGGGCAGATCCTCTATCGCGCCGCCGAGATGCTCGAGGAGAGGAGCGCCGAGTTCGTCGACGCCGTCTCGCGCTCGACGGGCGCGTCGCGGGCTGCCGCGACGCGAGAGGTCGCCGTCGCGACCGACCGGCTCGTCCACTTCGCCGGCTGGGCCGACAAGATCCACGCCGTGCTCGGCT
>JAEUQS010000598.1 GCA_016789625.1 Acidobacteriota bacterium
TCCGGCCCGCGGGCGATCTTCCCCACCACGGTTTCGTGGCGGCGCACGAGCACCTTCACCACCGTGCCGAAGAAGAGAGGTCCGCGCGTCGCCGGGCGGGGACCGCGTCCTCCCACGGGTTTGCGGGCCTTCTCGAGCCGAACGAGCACGAAGTCGCCGTCCATGGCGCTGCCCGCGCCGCCGCGGGCGATGGGCGTGTCGGGAACGCGGGGGATGCCGCTGAGGAGGAAGGCCTTGCCCTCGCCCTTGAAGACGATGGTGCCGGCCTGGAATTCGGTGAACTCGATGCGCGAGAGCTTTTCGCCCCGCACGCGCACGACGGCGCCGCGGCGCTCGAGGCCGTAGAGGGCGCGCTCGAAGGCGGCCACGTCTGCGGCTTCGGGCTGAGAGCCCAGGATCTTCTGGGAGAGGTCGGAGTGGGTCAGGATCCGCGAGCCGCGAGGCATGAGCGCCTCGAGGATGGAATCCTCAAATCGGGGAGTCATAGTCTGTCTTTCTGAGCGTTGCTTGGTAAGCGCTCGACCCCCATTCTGAGGGGAACGCGGATGAATCGAGGTTCTCTTGCCCCGGTGGGGGTTCGGGGGATCGAGAAACCCCGAGAAAACTGGAGTAGGCGAGCGCCAGCGAGCGGAGCGGAAGGGCCAGGGAAACCCATAACTGGGTTTCCCGGTAAATATGGTGCGAAAGGGGGGACTCGAACCCCCACGGCTTTTTAGAGCCACAAGGTCCTGAGCCTTGCGCGTCTACCAATTCCGCCACTTTCGCAGCCGGGCCGCAGAGGATACGAGCGCCTGGGTTCGACGTCAATGGGATCGAGCTAACCGCCGGTGAGATACGCGAGGCCAGCCGCTTCGTCGGGGAAGAGGCGGATCAAGGTGTCGAGGCGCGTGAGGCGGAGGAGAGACACGATGCGTTCCTTGGGCTTCACGATCGCCATGCGCCGGCCCTGCTCCTCGAACCGCTGCAGGTAGCCGATCAGCTCGCCGAGGCCCGTCGAGTCCAGCGTGTCGATCTGCTCGAAGTCCAGCAGCACCGGGCCCTGGTCCTCGCGAAGCACCTTGTCGAGAAAGTCCGAGAACTGCCGCGCGCTCTCCCCCAGCTTCACCACGCCCGCGAGGCGGAGCACGGTGGTTTCGGCCTGCTTCTCGCGGTAGATGATCACGAAACCGCCCCGGAGCGCGTGTTCACCGGGCTCTGCTCGATGATCACGACGCGGCCTTCTCGCGGCGGCCCACGTAGCTCTCGATGCGCAGGCGGTCCGCCTCGCTCAGCGAGAGAAACCGGATGCCGAACGCCGGGTGGAAGTGGCTCAGCTCCTGCGCGCGGCGAATCACGCGGCCCCGGGCCTTCACCGTGTTGGGGTCGTCGGGCAGGAAGAACGAGACGTCCACGTTGCGGCCTATGGCCAGCAGGCTCTCGATCTCCACGAGGAGGCCGCTGTTGGAGACGTTGAGCGTCTTGCCGAGCAGCGTCTCGGCCGAGGAGTCGCTCTCTTCCCGCAGGGTCACGAGCGTGTTGACCTCGCGCCGCGCGGGGATCACGGTGAGCCGCTTCACCTTGTCGAGCAGCTCGTCGCCGGGAAACGGCGCCAGGATGAAGTCGTTGATCCCGGCCACGAGGCACTCCTCGAGGTGCGCCTCCCCGGCCGGCACGGCCAGCATGATCGAAACGCCCCGCCAGAACGCGCTGCGCCGCATGTCGACGGAGACGGCCACGCCCCCGCGCTCGCCGAACGCCTCGTCGAGCACCACGAGGTCGGGCGGGGTGCCCGCCGTGAACGGCTCGAGCAGCTCGGCGGAATCCACGGAGACGACGTCGTAGCCCGCCCGCTCGAGCACCTGAGCCCCGCCGCGGAGAGAGCCCATGCTCGACCCGGCGAGGAGGATGCGCTTGGGGGCCGTGGCCGGGGTCGTCACGGACCGCCCGTCCTCACGGTGATGCCGCAGGACGCCACCTCGCGGCCCTGGTCGTCGCTCAAGCGGCCGTCGAACTTCACGGCCGGGCCCAGCCGGCCCGCGAGCCGAACGTTTATGGAGAGCACGTCGCCGGCCTCGGGCACCCGGGTCACCACGAAGTCGGAAAGGCCGGCCAGAAAGCCGGTCTTCCCGATCTCGGGGTCCCCGCCCTGAAGCAGCAGCGCCGCCTGAGCCATCATCTCGGCCAAGGTGAACGGCGCCAGCAGGCCGTCCTGCA
Source organism: Acidobacteriota bacterium (assembly GCA_016789625.1). Taxonomy (GTDB): domain Bacteria; phylum Acidobacteriota; class Thermoanaerobaculia; order UBA5066; family UBA5066; genus JAEUQS01. The sequence continues at coordinate 2,194 of JAEUQS010000598.1, forward strand.
CGCGCCGCGCGTTGGCCGTCACCACGGCCGAGACGCGGCCCGAAAGGCCGCCCTCCTCGCCGCGCTCGAGGGTCCGCTCCACGAATCGAAAGGGATACACGTGGGGCAGGGGCTCGAGGCGCGACGTGGTGATCACCCCTTCTTTTCCTGGATGAAGGCGCAGAGGGCGTCCACGGAGGCGAACGCGGTCACGCCCACCTCTTCGTCCTGAACCTTGATACCGAACTCCTTCTCCACGCCGAGCACCAGCTCGAGCGCGTCGATGGAGTCCAGGCCCAGCCCCTCGGCGGCGTCGCCGAAGAGCGGGGCTTCGTTGCGGATGCTCGTGGGGTCAATGTCCAGCTTGAGCTGCCGGACGATGAGCTCCTTCACGCGCGATTTGAGGTCTTCTGCAGTTTCCACGGATGACATCCAAGCTCCCGTATCGAAATGGTCAAGGGGTCAGTCTAGCCCACGAACCCGCCGTCGATGCGGATCGTCTGCGCGGTGAGGTACGAGGCCCCGTCGGTGCACAGGAACGATACGAACGGGGCGATGTCCTCGGGCTGGCCGAAGCGCGCCGCGGGGATTCGCTTCATGAAGTCGGCCCGGGTCTCCTTGTTGAGGAAGGAGATCATCTCCGTCTCCACGAAGCCCGGGGCCACGCAGTTCACGGTGACGCCGTAGGGCCCCACCTCGGCCGCGAGCGACTTGGTGAAGGAGACCAGCGCGCCCTTGGCCGCCGAGTAGTTCGTCTGGCCCGCGCTGCCCGAGAACGCCGCGAGGGACGAGATGTTCACGATGCGGCCCCAGCGCCGGCGAAGCATGTTGCGGATCACGCCCTTCGTCATACGGAACGTGCCGCCCAGGGCCGTATCCATCACGAGGTCCCAGCTGGCCTCGGGCATCAGCGCGAAGAGGCCGTTCTTGAGGGCGGCCGCGTTGTTCACGAGCACGTCGGCCCCCTCGTGCTCCTTGTCGAGCCGGTCGAGAAAGGCCGCGATCTCGTCCTTGCTCGTCACGTCGGCCTTCACGGCCTCGGCCTTGCCGCCGGCCTCGAGAATGCCCGCCACCGCCGCCTCGGCGCGCTCCTGGTCGGTGCGGTACGTGAGAAACGTGTGGTACCCGTCTTTCGCGAGCCGCTCGGCTATGGCGCGCCCGATTCCCCGGGAGGCTCCCGTCACCACCGCGACCCGCTGCCGTTCCGTCAAAACGTGACCTCCTTGATCGTGGGGTAGAGCTCGCGCGAGGCGTCCCGCAGCGAGGCCAGGTCTTCCAGCACGAGGCCGCGCGCGTCCCGCACCGTCCAGCGGAGGAGCCTGGTGAGCACGTCACCGGGTCCGAGCTCCACGAACTTTCGGATTCCGAGGCCCGCCATCTGCCGGAGCGTTTCGTCCCAGAGCGACGGGTGGGAAACCTGGTGGGCCAGGACGCGGCGGGCTTCCTCTTCCGACGTCACCGCCCGCCCGAGCATCGGGGCGTAGAGCGCGGCCCGCGTGGGGGCCGTGATGGGCAGCCGGTCGACGAGCCTCGCGACCTTCTCCGTCACGCCCGCGAGCGTCGGCGCGTGCATGGGCCAGCCGAGCGGCAGCAGCCCCTGCTTGAGCGCCTTGCCCGA
>JAEUQS010000620.1 GCA_016789625.1 Acidobacteriota bacterium
GACCTGCGAATTCCACATTTGCATGTGAATTCACAAAAAGAAAAAGAAGCAAAAAGAAAAATGCTACGACTACTACGAGATTCTCTCTAACCTAAGATCGAGACCGCCCAGGGTGGCCCCCTTTTCGAGCGGCGATATGGCCTACTTTTGGAGCGGCGGCATCATCGGTCCTGAGCAAGGAGGTCGGAGGCCCCCAGGACGAACACAAACAAGAGACGGGAGCATCCCATTGGCAAGGGCCAAGCTCGCAAGGGAGTGCGGCGCCTCAAGCTCAACGTCATCACTCCCTGGGGCTAGCGTATCTCGTTTTTCCAAAGGAACGGGCGCGGTTGGGTCAAGCGGGAGCGGAGTGTCAAGTCGGAACGCACTTGATACCCTCACCCAATGCTAGTTGGCTATTTCGATGAGAGTTCAACCCTGGAGGACCCCGAGAAGGCCTTCGTTCTTGCTGGCTACCTCGCCACACCCGAGACGTGGCTAGAGTTCGAGGTCCGGTGGAAGCGCGTCCTCGATGAGCATGGGAGTCCTTCCTTCCATGCGACTGATCTCTTTGCGAAGAGAAACGGCTTCGAGGCCTTCGACAACGCGAGAACGAAGGCGCTAATGATCGCTCTGGTAGACGTCGCGGTGAATCTGGACCTATACGCCGTCGCGACAGGGATCAGTTGGACCGACTACACGAACTGGCTAAACGCCCATCCCCTCATCAAGGAGAGTGAGTTGGGAAGCCACCCATATTTCCCATGCTTTCACCTACTAATGGCCAGGATCTACACGGGCGTGGCTAGCCAACCTCCCGACGTTCGCGTTGCACTTGTCCTCGAACAACAATCTGAGTTCCAAGGAGCCGCGATGAGGATCTTCCAAGAGATCATCGAGGGACCGTTGCCGCACAAAGACCAGTCTCGCATCGCTGAGATTCGCCGGCAAAGAGACGATCCCCCTGCAACTGGCCGACCTTTGGGCCTGGGAGACGGCTAGGTATCTGCAAACCGAGAAGCTGTTAACCGACAGCCACCCGCCTCGCGAATCCCTGAAGAGGCTCAAGAAGCAAATCGCACTCAGCGGTTACTTCGGGCCGCCGTCGCTGGACCTATGGGCGCGCGAACTCGCTCTCCGCAAGGCGGCGGGCCAAACCTAGGAAACCCACACTCCGCCAAGAACATCCTGACTCCCCTGCCCCCGAAACCTTGAACAGGTGGAGCGGGGGTGGAGCGGGACGGCCGGGACTCTGGTTTTCTCGAAGCGCCTCGGTCGCGGAAACCCGCTGCCAGGGCGGCCGGAGAGGATGGAGCCGAAGCGCGGACTTGAACCGCGGACCTACTGATTACGAATCAGTTGCTCTACCAACTGAGCTACTTCGGCGGATCTCAACTCTCCCGCACGGGAGAAGACGCGGATTCTACGAACCGACCCCTGAGAGGTCAAGGCTCCGACCAGGGAAGTTGTGGGAAGGCCAGGGGGCCGATCTTCCGCTCCAGCTCGTAGACCACGTTCTCGCGGGCGTCGAGAGACCGGGCCATGAGCTCGCGGCGAACGCCCACCTCGGGCACACGACGGATCGCGGCTTCGACCTCGTCGAAGAGCGGCCACGTGAGAGCGTGGAGAACCTCGTGAAACGCGTGGCGACGGAGCGCGGCGGCTGGCTCCTTCGAGACGAGATCCACGTCGAACGAGACGATCCACGCCTTGCGGTCTTCGGTGCCGCGCAGCGAGCGCTCGATCTCGAGGACGCCCACCTGCTCGCCCTCCTCACCCGGGATCACGACGAACTCGAGGTCGAGGCGGAGCCGCGTCTTCACGTACTCCATCGCGCGCGCGACGCGTTCCTTCTCCCGAGCTCTCTTGTCTCGCAGCTTGCGCGTCATGGGAGCACGATTCTGCCCCAAAAAAGGAGCTCCGCCCGCCTTCCCCGAAATGACCTGTAAGTCATTCCAGATAAAGGAGTTACGGCAGCCTGGCGAGCAGCCGGACCTGCACCGGGACCGGGGCGTCGGCCCCCTTTCGCCGCACGCCGGAGACGTCGAAGACGAGCGATCGGAGCAGCGTCTCGACGTCGGGCCTCACGGTTTGCTCGGGCGCGTAGGTCATGACGACCTTCGAAACGCGTCCCGACGCGTCGACCGTGAGGAGGAAGCCGTCGTCGATGGGCCCGACGAGCGAACCCGAAGGCACGGGGCTCACGAGACGCACACCCGACGGCTCCACGACCGACACGGAGAGGATCATCGCGGCGAGCCTCGCGCGACGGCGCGTCTCTTCCTGAGTGGGAGGCGCTGGCGCCTGACGGGTCTCGGTCATCCGGGCGCCTTCGCCGCTGGCCGAGGCGGCCTTCGCCGCCGCGCTCGACACGTCGGGAGCCGCCTGCGCGCGAATGCCGGCCGGGGCAGCGGGCGCCGGCGCGGCGGGCGCAGGCGGCGCCATCGCCACCGGAGAGGCGTCGCGTTCTGCGGCCAGCCCCGCGACCTCGTTCTGCTTCTTCGACGCCTGGGGCTCTGCCGGGCCTTCGGCCTTCGCGAGCTTCGTCTCGGGCGCGAAGCTCTCCGCGTCGCGCCGGTCATCGAGCTTGGCCTTTCCGGCCGCTCTCTCTTTCACGTCTTCCGCGCGGGCCGGAGCCTCCGCGAGCTTGGCAGGCTCCTCCGAAGACGGCTTCGCCGCATCGGCCGGAGCGTCGTCGGACGGGGCTGCCGCCTGCTGTTCGGCCGCGTCCTTCGAGAAGAACACGGGGACGTTCACGGGCGCGTCGTCGGCGGCCTTCTTCGCCTGGGCCACCAGCGCCTCGGCCTTCTTGTCTTCCTGCCCCTTCTTGATGATCGTCACCGCCATGAACAGGATCATCACGGCCACGGCGAACGAGCCGATGCCGCGCATCACCGAGAGCTTGATGCCGAGCGGTCCCCCTTCGGTCTCGCGGACGCGCGCGTTCACCCGCGTCGCGAGCGCGAACGGAGGCGAGAGCTTCGGCAGGGCGTGAAGAGCGTCCACCGTGCCGGCCAGCTCGGCGGTGCGGGCGCGCGCGGCGGCGTTCGTCGCGAGGATCTCGTCGAGGAGCGCCTGCTCCTCCGGGAGGAGATCGGAATCGAGCGCCCGGGAGATGAGGAGATCCAGCTCCTCTTCGGGAATCGCCAGCGCGGCGGGCTTGGGAACGGCACTCACGAGAGGGCCTCCTTCAGGAGCGCGCGACCGCGCGCGATGCGGCTCCTCACCGTGCCGATGGGAGTCGCCAGAACCTCGGCGATCTCGGCGTACGAGAGCCCCTCGAGATCCCGGAGGACGACGCTGGTACGAAACTCGTCGGGGAGCGCCTTGATCGCCTTGCGAAGGCTCGTCCGGCGTTCCGACTGCAAGGCATTCTCCTCCGGAGTGGCCGCGGGGTCCTTGGGGTCGAGCACCGCGAGGAACGACTCGTCGTCTTCGCCATTGCCCGAGAGGGAGAGCATCTTCTTGAGCTTCGTGAGCGCGCTCCCCCGCGCACGCACCCGGTTGAGCGCGATGGTGTAGAGCCAGGTCTTCAGCGAGCTTTCACCGCGGAAGCTCTCGAGCCCTTTGTAGGCCCTGAGAAACGTCTCCTGGACGACGTCCTCGGCTTCTTGCGCGCCCACGAAACGCGCGGCCAGGGAGAACACCATTCCCGAGTAGTGCTTCACGATGAGCTCGAAGCCCGCGACGTCCCCCGCGAGGAAACGGGTGACTGCCCGCTCGTCTCCGGGCCATTCGGAGCCATCGGCGCTGGCCGCGGAACCCATTCCCATCGAGAACGGCATTCTCACACGCGGAGCGAGGGCGCGCGTGAATCCAGGGGCGGCGAGGGCGAAGGCGGCGCTCATCCTCCTTCTTCGACCCGGCGGGAGGCGAAAAAGGTCCGCGTCTCCCGGTGGCGGAACCTGAAGAGGGCCTCGACGTCGCGCTTCACGAAGAGGGCGTCCACCAGCCCGCCGCCCAGAAAGCGGAGCGGCGGCGCGTACGAAACGAGGTCCACGAGGAGGCCGTCCGCGAAGACGTGCTCGTGCCGCCAGGAGGCGAACGGCCCCTCCTCCTGGACGTCCACGAAGCGCACCGGCGGCTCCCATGTCTCCATGCGGGCCACCCAGCGAATCGGGACTCCGAACGGCGAGACCGAGAAGATCACGCGCGCGCCGGCCTTCATCACCTTCGGCTGCTCGATCACCTTCACGTGCTTCTCGGGCGGCGAGAGGCGCGGCAGAGCCGATGGATCCTCGTGAAAGAGGAAGAGCTCCCGCTGGGTCACGCCGGGCAGCTCGAGCTCGTAGCGCAGGTTTCTCATGAACGCTCTCCGATCCCGCTGCCCTCGCGGATGAAGCCGGCCCGGCCCCTACAATTCGAGCCGCAGTGGCCCTCTCCCCCGGCGCGCTCTTCGGACGTTATGTCGTGCAGCGCCTCCTCGGTGAGGGAGGAATGGGCGAGGTCTACCTGGCCGAGGACCCGAGCCTCGGACGCAAGGTCGCGCTCAAGGTGCTCGCGC
>JAEUQS010000698.1 GCA_016789625.1 Acidobacteriota bacterium
TGGCCATCTTCCGGGCCCGGCTCCACGCCGCGAGCCCCGCGCCGTCGGCCCTCGACGAGACCCTCGAGGTCGGCTGGTTCACGCCCGACGAAATCGAGCGGATCGCGATCGGGTTCCGGTCCAGCGCCGAATCGCTCAGCAAGGTCTTCGGCCGCTCCTACCAGCCCGTCAATACCGGCGCTCCGTAGCGCCGCCCCCGACGCTCGAGCGCGCGAAGAGCGCCGCCGCGACCTTGGGCGGCAGCCCGCGGGGTACGAGACGGAGGAGCGCGATCCAGAGCCGGTCCCGCGGCGACGTGATGGAGAGGGCCTTGCCCTTCCCGAGAGCGCGGAGGCCCCGCTCCGCGACGGTGTCGGGATCCAGGAGGCCGAACGCGCGCAGCTTCTTCTCGTCCATCCCGGCCGGCTCGAAGAAGGGCGTCCGTGTGACCCCGGGGCAGAGACAAGTCACGACGATGCCGTCCTTGGCGACCTCCTCGCGAAGCGCGAGCGAGAGGGAGAGCAGAAACGCCTTGGAGGCGCTGTAAGCGGCGAAGTAGGGGTTCGGGAGGAACGCCGCCGTGGAGGCGACGTTGAGGATCCGGCCCCTCCGGCGCGCGCGCATCGCGGGGAGGAAGGCCCGCGTCAGCGCAGCCGGCGCCACGACGTTCACCGTGAGCATGGCCGTGAGCAGCTCTTCGGGCTGGGCGTCGAACGCCCCGTTCCAGCCGAAGCCCGCGTCGTTCACGAGCAGGCCGACCGGCTTGCCGGCGCCCTCGGAACGCGCGAAGAGATCCGCCGCGGCGCCCTCACGCGCGAGATCCGTGACGAGCACCTCGCAGGGAACCCGGCCCGCGAACCGGGCCGCGAGCGCCTCCATCGGCGCGGCGGTGCGAGCGACGAGCAGCGTCGGGATGCCGCGCTCGAGAAGCCTCGTGGCGAGGCACGCTCCGATGCCCGACGAGGCCCCCGTCACGAGGGCCCACTCTCCCGGCGCGACGAGAGTCACGACGAAACCGGTCTCATCGGTTGGCGACGTCGTTGAGCCTGAGGTCCGCGGGAAGCGCCGTCACGCGGTTTCCGGAGAGCTTGCGGTCCGCAGGCCGGAAGCGGTTCACCGAGACGATGAGGCGCTCGTCGCCCGAGACCGTCGACGGCATCTCCCGCTCGAAGTCGGCGCGGTGCTCGAGGACGAGCGGGTGGAGGAGCGCCTCGTGGGCGTCCTTTCCCTGTCGCGCATGGGACTCCTTCGAGAGGAAGAGCCGGGCGGCGACGTCCAGCTCGGCATCGAGAGTCGCCGCGGCGTAGGGCGCGCGAAACAGCGCGGGCCCGCCCCGGCGGGCCGCGACGAGCGCGAGGTGGTGACGACAGTCCCGGTACGTCTTGCGCACGAGGCTGCGCACGCCCGAGAGCGTGAGGACGTCCTTCCCGAAGAGGTACGTCGTGCCGTCGAACGCGCCGTTCACGGTCGCGGGGCGTTTCGCGGCGAGCACCCCCGAGAGGGCCGCCGCGTTGTGGGCGTTCAGCCAGTAGACGACCGCGTCGGGCTCGGTGGGAAAGAGATGCGGCTGGCGCTTCGGCGAGATCCGCGCGACCTCGGCCAGGTACGCGTCGAGGTTCCCGATCGCGTCGGTGTCTTTCGCGAGCGCGGCGTAGTCGACGAGGCCGTCCTCCGAGACGAACTTCTCGAGCACCAGGCCGAAGCGCACGTGCGGGAACCGGCCGGCGGAGGGCACGTCGGTCTCGGCAGTCTTGGGCCGCACGGCCGCTCCGGAGCACCCGGTGGTGACGAACGCGGCGCTCAGGGCCGCCGCGGTGGAGAGAAGGAGGTCGCGGCGCGTCGTGGTTTTCATCCGACGAGATCCTCCGTACCGTCCACGCGGAGCACGTTGCCCGTCATCCAGGTGGTCTCGGGCCGCGCCAACGCCACGAGGACCCGCGCGACGTCCTCGGGGGTCGTGAGCCGCTGGGCCGGGTGCATCGCGAGGGCGCGCTCGATCATCTGTTCGTTGCCCGGGATCTTGCGGAGCGCGGGCGTGTCGGTCACGCCCGCCTGGATCGCGTTGACGGCGATCTTCCGGGGGGCCAGCTCCACCGCGAGCTGGCGACAGTGGCTCTCGAGAGCGGACTTGGCCGCCGAAACCGCACCGTAGCTCTTCCAGATGCGGTGGCTCCCCGACGACGTCATCGCGAAAACGTGCGCTCCCTCGAAGAGGAGGCCGGCCCAGACGGCGTCCTGGGTCCAGTAGACGAGGGAGTTGGCCATGACGTCGAGCGTCATCTCGAGCTGGGCCTTCGAGAGGCTGCCCTTCGCGTCCTCGCCGAGGAACGGCTTGAGCGCTCCGAACGCGAGAGAGTGGACGAGGACGTCGAGCCGCTCGCCCGCGAGCACGTTGCTCATCTCGGCCAGCACCTCGGCGCGCGCCCCGGCGTCGGCCGCGTTGACGTTGAAGAAGACCGCCCGGGCCCCCTGGGCCTCGATCTCGGAACGGATGCGCGTGACGTTGGGCAGGGTGATGCGCCGGTCGAGGTGGACGCCGAAGACGTTCCGTCCGGCCCGCGCGAACGCGAGGGCCGCCGCCTCGCCGAACCCCGAGGACGCGCCGAGAACGAGCGCCCAGCTGCGCGGCGCCGGCGAGGAGCCCGCGCCCGTGCGTTTTTCAGACATGCGCGCGACCATAGCAAACGTGTCTGCCCCGTCCGCGCCCGGATTCCCGGCCCATCTCGCCGCGCGCTGCCTCGTTCTGGACGCCGCGATGGGAACGACGCTCGCCGTCCGGGGAGCGAAGCTCCTTCCCCCTCTGTGGAGCGCGGCGGCTCTGGAGACACATCCCGGGCTCGTGCGACAGATCCATGAGGAGAACGTCGCCGCGGGCGCCGACATCCTGACCGCCAACACGTTCCGCACGCATGCGCGGAACGGTCTCGGCGAGAGGGCCGCCTCGGCGACGGCGCTCGCCGTGCGCCTCGCGAGGGAGGCGGCTCGCGGGGTGCCGCGAGCGGTCTGGGTCGCGGGCTCTCTGTCGCCCCTCGAGGACTGCTACTCGCCCGGCCTCGTGCCCGGGGATGCCGATCTCGAGCGCGAGCACGGGCGCCAGGCCGAGACCCTCGCGGAGGCGGGCTGCGACCTCGTCCTCGCGGAGACCCTGAACTCGCTGCGCGAGGCACGGGCCGCCCTGCGCGCCGCCGCCGCCACGGGTCTCCCCGTGCTCGTGAGCCTCGTGTCCGACGGGCGGGGACGCCTGCTCTCGGGGGAACCTCTTGCCGCCGTGGCGGCCGTCCTCCTCGACGAGCGGATTCCGCCTGTCGCGCTCGGCCTGAACTGCGTCCCCGCGCGGCGCCTCTTCACGGATCTCGAGGTGCTCGCCCGGGCAGCGCCAGGGGTTCCTCTTCTCGCCTCCGGCAACACGGGACGCGCGCGCGACGAGGCCCGCGGGCTCTTCGAGGAGCCCATCGAGCCCGCGGCGTACGCCCGGGAGGCCGCTCAGTGGATCCGCCTCGGCGCACGCATCGTGGGCGGCTGCTGCGGGACCTCCGCCCCCCACGTGGCAGCCCTCGCGAGCCTCCTCACGGGAAGTAGCCGCGAATCGTCTTCGGGCGAAGGTTCTTGTCCTTGAGGCGGACCTCCACGGCGCGGAACTGATCCGCCGGCTTCGGGGAGTTCGCGAGGTACGTGAGGAAGTACTGCGACCGGAGCTCCGTCTCGATGCGCTTGTAGATCTCGGGGAGACCCGCCGCCTTGCTCACGTAGAAGATCGACCCGCCCGTGTCGTTCGCGAGGTCCGAGAGCTTCGACTTGAGGCCCACGTCGATGAAC
>JAEUQS010000747.1 GCA_016789625.1 Acidobacteriota bacterium
CCGACGACCCACAGGATCCGGCCGTTCGTTCCGCGGTGGTCCTGGAATTCCTGGAAGATCGCGTCGTAGTTCACGGGCTTCTCGCGGGAGACCTCGCTCGCCATGAACGAGAACGCCTCGGGCTCGTGGGTGATGTCGACCTCCTCCTGGAAGCCGCGGTCCCACACGAGGACGCCCTCGCTGCCGTCCTCGGCGCGCGCGACGGCGACGAGATCGCCCCGCTTCACGCGCCGCATCTCCTCGGCCCGGAGCGTGCCGGTCGAAGGGTCCCAGACGAGGTGGGCGTCCATGCGGGGCCTCTCGGGCATGCGCCAGGAGCCCGCCACGTTCACGTAGGTCGGGTGGTTCGTCGTGCACATGAAGCCGTCGGGCAGCACGCCGTCTCCGGGCGCGGGCTCGAAACGGCACTCGGGCGCCGCGGTGAGGGGGGTCACCGTGAAATCGGGATGGCGGTACATGTCGCTCCTCGTGCCCCGGCTCAGGGGCGGGGTGTCTTCTTCATGCGCCCTTCGACGCGCTCGAGAAACGCGTCGCGGAACAGGCCGACGGGAATCGTGCCCTCGAGCAGCATCTCCTCGTGGAACCGGCGCTCGTCGAAGTCCTTGCCCTCGATGCGGCGCACCTCGGCCTTGAGGCTCTTGATCGCGGCCTTTCCCAGGTTGTAGGTGATGGCCTGCACGGGCCACTTGGAGTAGCGGAGCAGGGCCTTTTCGGCCGCGGCGACGCTGGCTCTCTCCTCGGCGCTCGGATTCCGCTTCTCGTCGGTCGAGACCTGGCCCTTCACGAAGAGGACGTTCTTGGCGAAGTAGGTCACGGCGTCGTCGAAGCTCATCCGGCCGGTGTGGATGCCCGTATCCACCACGACGCGCACGTCGCGGAGGAGCTGGTTCTGGAGGGCGAAGAGACGCTCCTCGTCGGTGTAGAACCCCTTCGGATACCCCGGCCTCGGCTCGCCGACGAGCTCCTCGGTGTAGAGCGCCCAGCCCTCCACGAGGAACGAGTCCGCCCACATCGACGTCGACTCCTCGATGCCCCCGGGCAGCAGCCAGCGGAGAGGGGAGACCCGGGACGCGTTCGCGCGGAGGAACTGGTAGTGCCAGTCGTGTCCGGGGAATCCTTCGTGCGCCGCGAGGGACGCGACGGCGGCGCGCGCGTGCTCCCGAAGAGCGACGGGATCGTCTCCCGTCGGCGTCACGTAGAACTGGCCCACGCCCGTCTTCTTGAAGGCCGGCGCCGGGTAGTAGGCCGCCGTCGTCGTAGCCCGGAGCGGCAGCGGCGTCTCGACGACCTCGAGCTTGTACGTCTCGGGCGGCGCGAAGAGGCCGGTCTTCCGCCCGTAGTCCACGAGGCGCAGGCAGCTCTCGCGGTACCAGCTGAGCATCTCGGCGTCGCCCGAGGGGACGTCGTCCGAGAGCTTCGCGAGGACGCCGGGAAGTGTGGAGTCGGCAAACCCTCTCGCCTTCGCGATGCTCGCGGCCAGGTTCGTCATGGCGAAGAGCGTCTTGGCGACCTCGTCGTGCCCGTAGCGGAAGAGCTCCTCAGGGGTTCGCTTCTCGCGCAGGCTGTTCGCGAGGAGAAAGGTGTAGTCCTTCTCACCGAGGGCATAGCGATCCACGTCGAAGGCCTTGGCGAGGGTCTTGCCGTCCTTCTCGTAGAACGTCGCGACGAGGCCGTCCCGGTACGTGCGGAAGGCCGCGGCCGCCCGCGCTGCGGCCCGCTCCACGCGGTCCCGGTTGGGAGCCCCGGCGACGCGTTCCTTCAACGTCGTCTCGAAGTAATGAGCCGTCTCCTCGGCCGCCGCGACCGCGACGGTGATCACGCGGCGGTCCGGAGTCGAGGCCGCGCCGCGCGCCACGCCCGCACGCGTCGCGGTGAGAGCGGTTTCGAGGTAGGCGGGAATCGCCTCGGTGCGCTCGGCGATCCGCTCCCATTCCTCCGGCGTTCCGAGCGCGCCGCCGGCCTGCGGAGTGCGCGCGAGGAGCAGGAGATCCACCCCGCGGAAGGGCTCCTCGAGGCTCACGTCGAGCGCCTTCTCGTGCCGCCGCCCGGCGACGTTCCGCGAGAGGAACGCGAGCTGGGAGGTCATGACGTCGAGGTCCACGCGGTCTGCGCTCGAGAGCTTCGTCCGGTTCACCCGCTGGGTCTTCGCGGCGAGCTCGCTCCAAAGCGCCGCCTCGCGGGCGAGCGCGGGCTCACGATAGTCGCGCAGCGCGCCGTCGAGGGGCGCGAGGGACGGGTCGAGACCCGAGGCCCCGAGGTAGGTCGCGACCACCGGAAACTGCTGGAAGAACGACTTCACGTAGCGCTTCCGCAGGGCGTCGAAGGACTCGGTCTTCTCGGCCCCGAGAACCTCGGGAGCGAGGAGTGCGGCGAGGACCAGGACGAGCGGGACCCGCTTCACTTGAAGTACCCGGAGACGTCCAGGATCGCGTCCGCCGTCCCCGAGGGCTGAACGGTGTCGAGGCGGATCTCGCCGTTCGTCCCGAGCGAGAGCTGGAGGATGTTCGCCCGGGTCGTGCCCGGGGTGTAGGCGTTCACGCTGGCGGAAGGCGTCGGGGCGCCGTTGGCGTAGAAGCGGAGGTTCCCGGTCGCGGTCGGGTACAGCACCGTTGCGTTCGCGGTCACCGCCTTGGCGTCCGCCGGAACGCCGCAAACCCCGGCAACCGTGAAGACGCGCGACGAGCCGGCGACGAGGGACGTGCCGCCCGGAGGCCTCGTGTCGAACACGCGGCACGGGTTCAGCGTGTAGTAGCTCAGCGCGCTCTGGCAGCTCACCGCGTCGATGGGGACCGAGACGCCGCCGTTCGACGCGCAGGTTCCGTTCTGGACGGTCACCGCGAGCGAGACCGCGCCGCTCGCGCCCGCGGTGAAACGCACGCTGCGGGTTCCCTGTCCGCTCACGATGAAGGCGTTCCCGGCGGTCCAGGCATAGGTCGCTCCCGGCCCCGCGTCGGCCACCGAGGCCGAGGCCTGCGAGGAGGGACACACGGCCGTGGGGGCGGAAACCGAGATGTTCGGAACGCAGGGGGCGTCGTAGCGGGCGAGGGCGAAGTCGGACGTCCCGTTCTGGGTCGTCGAGCCCGCGGCCACAGGACGGCCCCACGGCGAGATCGAGATCGCAGAGGCGGTCTCCTCGCTCGCTCCACCGAAAGGCGAGGTCACGCGCCCGGTCCCGCCCGCTCCGAACGTGGTGTCCAGGATTCCCGCGGTCGAAAACCGCGCGAGCGCGAAGTCCCGGTTGCCGCCCACCGTCGTGAAACCGGCAAGGAGGAGCTTGCCGCCGCTGAGGGCCAGGCCGTAGGCCTCGTCCCAGCTGCCGCCGCCGAAGGACGTGCGGGCCGCTGCCGTGCCTCCGCCGAAGGAGGTGTCGGGCGTCCCGTTCGCATTCCAGCGGGCCAGGGCGAAGTCGCCGTTCTGGCCTCCGAGGTCGCCGGTGGTGCCGCCCATGACGATCTTTCCATCGCTCTGGAGAACGAGGGCCGACCCGATGTCGTCACTGCCCACGAGAAAGTCCTTCGTCGTGATGCCGCCGCTGCCGAAGCCGGGGTCCGGCGTTCCCGCGGCGAGGAGACGCACCACGGCGAAATCGTTGGAAGAGAAGACGTTCGAGGTGCCCCCGACGAGGATCCGCCCGTCCGGCTGGACCGCCACCGAGGATGCGAAGTCGATCGAGCCGGCCCCCAGGCCGATCACCGCGACGCCGCCGCCGCCGAACCCGGCATCGGGTGTGCCGTTGGACGCATAGCGAGCGACGGCGAAATCGGTCGTGCCGTCCCGGTTGGTGTCACCGGCGACGAGGATCATTCCATCGGGCTGGATGGCGACGGCCGAGCCCCTGTCGACGCTCCCGCTTCCGAAGCTCGTGGTCACCCGGCCACCGGTACCGAACGAGGCGTCGAGCGATCCGTTCGTCTCGTAACGCGCCACCACGAAGCTGAGCTTTCCGAGCCCGCTGAGCGAGCGCCCCGCGACGAGGATCTTCCCGTCGGGCTGAAGGGCCACAGCGAATCCGAGATCCGTGCCGCCACCGAAGTCCGTCGTCACCCGGCCGCCGGTCCCGAACGACGGGTCCAGAACCCCTGCCGAATCGTAGCGAGCGACCGCGAAGTCGTTTCCCGAGATCGCGTCGGTGTAGCCGGCCGCCACGAGCTTTCCGTCGGGCTGGTGAGCCAGGGCACGCACGACGTCGGTCCCGGCCGCCCCCATGGCCGTCACCACCTTGCCACCGGTTCCGAACGTGGGGTCGAGAACGCCGTCGGCGAGCGCGCTGAATGCACCGATCAGGGGGACGAGAAGGGCGAGAGGTTTCTTGATGTGGTGCTCCTGAGCGCCTCGAAGGCTCTTTTGTCGAGGATACCAAGAGCACGGGGACGGAAAGATCTACTTGTAGTACCCCGAGACGTCCACGAGGACGTCGGCCGTGCCAGACGGCTGGTTGGCCTTGATGCGAATCGCGACGTCCTCGCCCACGACGATCTGAGCGAAGGTGGCCCGGGCCGCTCCCGCCGGGTAGGCGACGACGGAGGACGGGGGAGCGGAGGCGCCCTCCGCGTAGACCTGCAGCAGGCCCGGGGACGACGCATTGAGCACCGTGACGTTCGCGGTGACGGCGCGTGCATCGGCGAGGACACCGCATCGGTCCCTGATCAGGAAGGCCCGCGATCTCCCCGCCAAGAGGGACGGTCCCCCCAACCCGGAAACCAGGGGTTCGAGCCGTGTGTCCACGATGCGGCAAGGCGGCACCGTGTGGTAGCCGAGAGGTGGCGTGCACCCGTGCACGTCGATGAACGTCCGCGCGCTGCCGTTCGCCTCGCAGCTGCCGTTCGTCCCGGTCACCGTCAGGAGGGTTGCTCCGGTCGATCCCGCACTGTAGCGGACGCTGCCGGTGCCCTGCCCGGACAGAATCGTCCCGTTCTGGATTGCCCAGGTGAATGTCCCGCCCGTGCCGGCATTCTCCACAGTCGCGACCGCTTCACCGCCAGGGCACACGCTCGGCGGTGCCTTCAACGCGAAGCCGGGCAGACACGGCGCGTCGAAGCGCATGAGGGCCAGGTCCTGTGCAAGGGCGGCATCCGCGACGGAGCCTCCGACCAGCATTCGGCCGTCCGGTGAGAGCGCGGCCGCGTTGAAGACCTCGGTGGTCAGGACTCCGAAGGGCACCATCACGATCCCCGCCCCGCCGGGTGGGAAGGTGGGATCCGGGATGCCGTCCAGGGAGAAACGGGCGAGCAGTACCGTGGAAACGGCCCCAGAGGCCGCCGAGCCCGCGAGCAGAATCCGGGCGCCCGAGCGCAAGGCCGAAGATAGTGTGTCGGACGAGATCGGAGAGAGGCTCGCCAGCACCCAGCCGGTGCCCGTGGTGCCGAACGTCGGATCGGGGACACCACTCGCCGTGAGCCGGGCCATCGCGAAGTCCTGGTTCCCCGTCTGCGGATCGCGGGAGTTCCCGCACAGAATGACGGACCCGTTGGCGCCCGGCAGAACGGCGACGGCCGATTCGTCCCGGTTTCCGAGGCCGAGGGACACAGAGCCTCCTGTGCCGAAGGTCGGGTCGACGCTGCCACCGGGCATCAGTCGAACCGCGAAGAAGTCTATGGAGCCCTGGTTCTGAATCGCGCCCGCCACGACGATCTTCCCGTCCGGCTGGACGAAAGCGTTGGGGCGCATGGTCACCCTCACGCTGCCCGTGTCCACGGCCGCGCGGCCCGCGACGCCGAATCCCGTGTCGGGCTCGCCGTTGGCCAGAAAGCGCAGGATGCCGATTCCGGGTGGCTCCGCTTCGGGTCCCGTGCCCACGAAGAGGATCTCTCCGCCCGGCTCGAGAACCAGCCTGCCTCCATCGTGCCCGTCGACCAGTGCCGGAGAGAGGATGCGTCCTGCGGGAGAAACGTGCGGGACCTGCTGTCCGAAAGACGGATCGAAGAAGCCGTCCTCGTCGAGCCGGGAGATCACGGCCTGTCGGGGCTCGCTCGTCCTGAAGATCTTCGAGGCGCTCACGAGGATCTTACCGTTCGGGAGGACGACCATCGAGGACGCAACCGCCGTCTGTCCGCCGAAACGCGAGTCGCCGATCCCCACGAAGTTGAAGGTCGGATCCACGGTTCCCGCAGGCGTGAAGCGCATCACCCGGACCTGTGGGTCCGCGACGACGTCGTACACCGTGCCGGCCGCGATGATTCTTCCGTCGGATTGGTGAGCGACCGCGTCGATTCGGCCGAGGTCGTAGGGCGTCGGCGCAACGCGTACTTTTCCGTTCGCACCGAAGGTCGGGTCCAGGACACCGTCGGCAAGAGCGCTGCCGGCCAGGAGAACCATGGCGGGAAGGATCGCGACTTTCATGAGGACCTCCGGGCGCCGAGCGGGAGGAGGGTAGCGGGCGCCGAAATGATTCTAGGCTTCTGCTTTCAGATAGAGAAGTCTCCCCTCACTTGTAGTACCCCGAGTTGTCGATGATGACGTCGCACGTGCCGGATGGCTCTCGACCCGACCGAGGAGTGTTTCGAGAGCACCTCGACTAACGCGGGTCTCGCGGTTTCGCCCGGTGCGTCGGCGGCGCGTACCAGGGGTCTTCGGGCCCTGGCCCGTTGCCGCGAGGCGGGGCGAGACGGGCAATGCGCATTTCGCCGCTATTTGTAGTACCCGGAGACGTCGACGAGGACATCGACGGTGCCTGTGGGTTGGGTGCTCTCGACCCGGATCGCCCCGTTCTCGCCGAGGGTGAGCTGGGCGCACGTGGCGCGGGTTTCGCCGGGCCGGAAGGCGTTGACGAAGGTCGGGGGGGCGGGAATGCCCTCGGCCGCGACGCGCAGATGGCCCGATGAAGTGGCCGACAGCACCGTGACGTTCACGGCTACGGCGCGCGCGTCTGCTGGAACACCGCACGTGCCTTGCGCGGCGATGGGAAACCGGCGAGACCTGCCGGCCTGGAGGGACGGTCCCCCCGCTGGATCCGCTGGGAGCCGCGTGTCCACGACGCGGCAGGGGGCGAGGGTGTAGAAACCGAGCGCCCCGGCGCAACCCGCGGCGTCGATGAACGTCTGGGCCGTGCCCTGCACCTCACAGACGCCATCGGCCACGTTCACGTGGAGCCGCGTGGCACCCGTCGCTGCAGCGAGATATCGGAGCGTCGGTGTGCCCTGGCCGCTCTGGATCGTTCCGTTCTCAATGGTCCAGACGTAGGAGGATCCCGGCGATCCGCCGCGGACGGTCGCGAACGCTTCCCCAGCCGGACAGACGCTCGTCGTGGCGGAAACACCGAATCCGGAGGCGCAGGGCGGATCGACGCGCAGGACGAGGAAGTCCTGATTGTAGAAGTCCTCGAAGACGCCGCCCGCGACGACGACACGACCGTCAGGCGAGACCGACGCTCCGGTCGGGAGGTCCTTCGTGGCGTCCGGATACAGGGACGTCAGGACGCCGGTTCCGTCCGGGCCATAGGACGGGTCCGCTACACCGTTGCCGGAGTAGCGTGCGAGGAACGTGTGTCCGACGGGACCTCGATACGTGGTTCCCACCACGACGAGGCGGCCCGATATCGTCAGGAGCGAAATGACGTTGTCGACCGACGCCGTCGACAGACTTCGCTGCACCCAGCCTCCCTGTCCGAAGGTCGTGTCGAGAGCACCGGAGGCCGTGAGGCGGGCCATCGCGAAATCCTGGTCGGCCGTGATCGGAGCCGCGACGGAGCCCCCGAAAACGATGCGCTCGCCGGATTGGAGCGCTCCCGTGGTGAACCCGCTGCTGACTCCCATGGGAATGCTCAGCGTCGCGTAGCCGCCGGACCCGAACGACCCGTCCAGACTGCCGTTGGATTCCAGACGGACGGCCAGGAACTTCGAGGAGCCATTGGTGTCCGCGTCCCCCACGACGACGATCCTGAGATCGGACTGTACGAGCACCTGGGTGGCAGCGTCGCGCACACCGGGACCGGTTCTGAGGATGACTCCTCCGGCCGTGCCGAACGAAGAGTCCGGCGAGCCGTCGGGCAACCGGCGGACGACGAAGATGCCCCAGGGCTCCCCCTCGATGTTGCCCACCACGATCACCCGTCCGTCGGCCTGCAGCGCGATCGCCCTCGGATACATCGCTGACGGCGAAGCGGGTGGGGCCGACAACAGCACGTAGCCGTTCGTCCCGAAGGAACGATCCAGGCTGCCGTCCGGGTCGAAGCGAGCGAGCAGGGGTCCCACGCCCTCCGAGGTTGCGATGAGCAGGATCTTCCCGCTGGGAAGGATGGCGAGGCCTCGGGCGATGTCGAAGGCACCGATGGAGACGATCGAAATGCCGGCCACACCGAACGTCGCGTCCGGTTGACCCGACTGTGTGAACCGCATGAGCACGAGATCCGACGGAGCACCGGAGCCCTGGGTCTGGCCGGCGGCGACGATCCGTCCGTCAGTCTGATGCGCGACGGCCATGAAGGCTCCGCTTCCCACCGGTGACCAACCGATCCGTACTTTGCCGCCGATTCCGAATGACGGATCCAGCGCGCCGTCCGCCTTCAGGAGCGACGGCAGGAGGAGTAGCGAGATTGCGAACAGGGACTTCTTCGGCATTCTGAACTCCTCGGCTGTCACTTGTAATAGCCGGAGACGTCGACGAGAACGTCGGCGCTTCCCGTGTGCTGCGTGCTCTCGACCCGGATCGCCCCGTTCTCGCCGAGGGAGAGCTGCGCGAACGCGGCCCGCGCGTCGCCGGGGCGGTATGCGTTCACGGACGTCGGGGGCGCCGGAATGCCCTCTGCGAAGGCGCTCAGGCTTCCCGACGTCGACGCGTTCAGCACCGTGACGTTCGCCGCCACGGCTCGTGCGTCGGCCGGCACTCCGCAGATTCCCGCGAGGGGAAAGCGGCGAGAGCCTCGGGCCGGAAGGGAAGGACCCGCAGACGGGCCGTCGGGGAGGCGCGTGTCCACGGCACGACAGGGGGCCAGGGTGTGAAAGCCGAGAGCCGCCGTGCAGCCCGACACATCGACGAACGTCGACGCGCTTCCGTTCGCCTCGCAGGCTCCGCTCGACACCGTGGCGGAGACCGAGGTCGTGCCGACGGGGCCGGCGCTGTAGCGAATCGTGGGCGTTCCCTGGCCCGACAGGATCGTCCCGTTCTGGATCGTCCACGCGTACGTGGCACCGGGAACGGTGCCGATCACGGTCGCGCTCGCATCGCCGCTGGGGCAGGTGCTGGGGGTCGCGAGCACCTGGAAGTCGTTGACGCAGGGGGCGTCCGTCCGGATCAGCGCGAAGTCGAACATCGAGAACTCCCGGAGCAGACCCGCGACGACGAGCCGTCCGTCGGGAGACACCGAGGCCTGGGCGGGGATTTCGTCTGTCGTGGCGCTGAACGTCACGGAGAAGAGACCGTTCAGTCCGTAGGACGTGTCGAGGACGCCGTCGAGAGAGTACCGGGCGAGGAGGATGTCGTTGCCGCCTGGTACCGAGGTGTTCCCGACGACCGTGAGCCGGCTTCCGATGCGGACCACGTCCACGGCGTTCTGATTCAGCGTGACTGCGGTTCTCACCCGTCCCGTCCCGGCTCCGCCGAACGCGGGGTCGAGCGTGCCGCCGGGTGTGAGACGGGCCAATACGAAGTCCCTGTCGCCGGTCACCGCGTCGATCGTCGTCCCCGCAAGGACGATGCTTCCGTCAGCGAGGAGCGCGATTCCGGAAAGACTGTCGCTGCCCCCCTCGAAGTCCACGGTGGCCGAGCCACCGACGCCGAACGCCGTGTCCGGAGTGCCGTTCGCTTCGAAGCGGCGCACCCGGAAGTCGTCGGTGCCGCTCGCGCTCGACGACCCTCCGAACAGCAGCTTGCCGTCGGGCTGGATCGTGACGCCCGCGCCTCCCGGTCCCAGGTTCAGGATTCCCGCCACGCCGAACGATGGGTCCGGTGCACCGCTCGGAAGGCGCATCGCGACCACAGCATCAGCGCCCTTTCGACCCATGACGATCAGCCGTCCGTCGGACTGAAACGCGAGGCGCCCGCCCAGCTCGTCCAACTCGTCCAGCTGGATCCTTCCGTTCGTGCCGTAGGACGTGTCGAGGGTGCCGTCCGTTTCTGACGTAGTCGGGAAACGACCACGTGCTGGCCAATACGAGGATCTTGCCGTCGGGCTGGAGCGCGATCGCGTGACCGTAGTCGATCTCCCCGAAGGAGCCCCTCGCGAACCCTTGCAGACCAAACGTCGCGTCGGGAGCTCCCGAGCTGGTGAAGCGGAGGAGGGCCACATCGGGTGGGAAGCCCGGTCCGCCGTGCGTTCGACCCACGATGACGACCTTGCCGTCGCGTTGGTGGGCGACGTCCGAGAAGTAGGCCCACTCGCCGAGCGGGAGGGCAGCTCGCACCTTACCGCCCGCGCCGAAGGAAGCGTCCAGCCCGCCGTCCGCAAGGGAAGGAGCCGCCGCGAAGAGAAGACAGAAGCAACGATCGGGGATCGGTTCATGGGGCCTCTTGCGGCAGGTCTTGCCGCCGCGAGCCTGTACGATCTTTTCAGATCGAGCGGTGCGCCGTCGCGAGTGTATCCAATCAGCCGCCCGTTGTGGGCCTGCGGGTCGCGCGATGTGTCGGTGGTGCGTTCCAGGGATCCTCGGGCCACGGGTGCTTCGGGTAGCGCCCTCGCAGCTCCTTGCGAACCTCGTGGTACGTCGTCGACCAGAAGCTGCGCAGATCGCGCGTCACCTGGACTGGGCGCCGCGCGGGCGACAGCAGATGCAGGATCACCGGCACGCGGCCTCGCGCAAGGCGCGGGGTTTCCGCGAGCCCGAAGAGCTCTTGCAGCTTCACGGCGAGGACCGGACCGTCTGGCGTGTAGTCGACGGCATGCGACCGGCCCGAGGGCACCGCAATCGCCTCCGGAGCCTCGGCCGAGAGCAGACGCCGTTCCTCCCAGTTGAGGCTCTCGAGCAGCAGCTCGTCGAGCCGCGATTTTCCCAGCTCGTCGAGGCGGCGCTTTCCGCGCGCGGCCTCCCGCAGCAACGTTTCGCGGGAGACCTCCGTGAACGAGACCTCCGGCAGCGCGCGCGCCAGGAACGCAAGACGCGCCTCGAGCCGCTCCAGCTCCGCGAGGTTGGTGAAATCCCTGAGGCCCCGTTCGAGAGCGGCCTTCGCGAGGAGCTCGGCGGCGGCCTCGTTGGCCGGTGCCGGAACGGGGCGTTCGTCGAGGGTGAGCGCTCCGAACACGAGCCGCTTCTCCGCGCGCACCGAGAGCGATTCGGAATCCCAGAAGACGGCGACCTCCTCGCGCGTCAACGGGAGATCCGCGATCGCGAGGGGAGCGAAGAGGGTGACACGCTCGGGCGAGGTCTCGCCGCCCGCGGTGTCGAGGACGAGGATCAGAGGCGCGCCCGCTTCGTGCTCGGTACGGAACGCGAGCCGGCGGCCCCCCTCGAGCACAGCCTCGCCCCGCGAGGCATCGACCCGCGCGACGCGATCGGGGAAGCCTGCGAGGAGCACGGGACGTGCTTCAGCCCTGGCAGCGCGGGTGCCCGGGAGCTGCCTCGAGAGCCGGTCCCTCAGCCGGAAGACCCTGAGCAGCGCGCCGCGATCGAACTCCGGGGCGGAGCCCTTTCCCGCTTCGCGCACTTCGACGGCGCGATCCTCGACGTTCACGGCGGGCTCGGGTCCGGTCCCGAACGTCCGCCGTTTGACGTCGCGCTCCTCCACGAGCGCCGCGAGGAGCGCGCCCTCGGTTCCGCGGCCCTGCTCCGCCGCGGAAAGGACCGTCGCGGCGAGGCGCGGCGAGACCGGCATCCGCGCGATCGCGCGGCCCTTCTCCGTGAGGGCCCAGCCCGTCTCCGCGAGCGCGCCCATGCGCCGGAGAAGCGCCGACGCCGCGGAGAGCGCCGCGGACCCCGGCGCCTCGAACCAGGGAAAGAGCGCGGGATCGCGGCCCGACCAGAGGAGCACGTCGAGGAGCGCCGGGGTCGCGTCGGTGCGGAGGATCTCCGGCTCCTCGAAGTCCACGACGCCGCGTTCCTCCTCGCGCGTGTGGAGCCGGTAGCAGACTCCGGGACCGAGGCGCCCCG
>JAEUQS010000771.1 GCA_016789625.1 Acidobacteriota bacterium
GAGGCCGGGGTGGAGAGCGGGGCCCGGAGTCCGGTACGCCGGCTGGTGCGGCTCCGGGCGTTCCCCCCGCGGCAGGCGAGCCGCGGCCTCCGCGCGAGCCGCGGCCCCCGCGTCCTCCCCGCCCCGACAGACCCCCGCGTCCGCCGCGTCCCGAGGGCGCGCCGCCGGGTGGGGAGGGCGGGCCAACCGGCGCGCCGCGGGCCGAGGGGGATTCCGAGCAGTCCCCCCGGACGGCCGGAGATCCGGCGCGGCGACGGCGTCGTCGCGGTCGCGGGGGCCGCGGCGGTGGCGGCACCGCAGCACCGCCGGCCGGCGGCGGCGGCGAGGGAGGCTGACGTGGACTTTCGCGAGAGCGACGAACAGAGCGCGATACGCGCCATGGTGCGCGAGCTGGCCGAGAAGGAGATCCGCCCCGGAGTCGCGCACCGCGAGAAGACGGGTGAGTTCCCCGCCGAGGTGATCGCGAAGCTCGGTGAGCTGGGCCTCCTGGGCGTGATGGTTCCCGAGGAATACGGCGGGGCCGGGCTCGACGCCACGAGCTACGTCATCGCGGTCGAGGAGCTCGCGCGGGTGTGCGCCTCCACGGCCGTCACGATGTCGGTGAACAACTCCGTCTTCTGCTACCCCGTGCTGAAGTTCGGCACCGAGGAGCAGAAGACCACGATCCTCAGAGAGGTCGCCTCCGGCGCCGCGCTCGGCGGCTACATGCTCACCGAGCCGCAGTCGGGCTCGGACGCCGCGAACCAGAGACCGCGCGCGGAGAAGACGGGCGACCGCTGGATCCTGAACGGCGCCAAGGCCTGGATCACGAACGCGGGAGTCGCGAAGTGGTTCGTGGTGATGGCGCGGACGGGCGGCGAGGGCACGAAAGGGATATCGGGTTTCCTCGTGGACGCCGCGACTCCGGGGTTCCGCGTGGGCGCCCCGGAAGACAAGATGGGCCTCCGCGCCTCGAAGACGGCGATGGTGTTCCTCGAGGACGTCGAGGTGCCGGAGACGAACCTCCTCGGCTCCGAGGGGCAGGGCTTCAAGATCGCGATGACGACGCTCGACCATTCGCGCATCGGCATCGCGGCGCAGGCGGTGGGCATCGCGCAGTCGTGCTACGAGCTGGCCGCCGCGTACGCCGAGGTGAGGGAGACGTTCGGCAAGAAGCTCTGGGACCACCAGGCCGTGGCCTTCCGCCTCGCCGATCTCTGGACGGAGATCCAGGCGGCGCGCCTCCTCACGTACCGCGCGGCGTGGCTCTCGGAGCAGCCGGGAGCGAAGTTCTCGGCCGAATCCAGCGCGGCGAAGCTGTTCGCCTCGGAGACGGCCAACAGCGTCGCGGCGCGGGCCGTGCAGATCTTCGGGGGGTACGGCTACTCGAAGGAGTACGAGGTCGAGAGGCTCTACCGCGACGTGCGCGTCACGACGATCTACGAGGGGACCTCGGAGATCCAGCGCATGGTCATCGCGAAGAACCTCCAGAAGAAGGGCTGAGAGCGGGAGATCCCGCGCCCTACAGGACTTCGCCGCAAACGGGGCAGAACACGTCCGTCGCGTCCACCACGTGACCGCAGGCCGCCGTGTGCACCGTGTGGGTGGAGACGGTGACGGGGAGCGGCGGACGCGGGAGCGCGGACGACGGCGTCCGGTCCCGGAACTTCTGCGGAACGGGCGGCGGCTCGGGAGCCCTCGGGAGCTCCGGCTCGTGCTCGATGGCCGGCGTGTCGAGCTCGGTGAGGAGCACGCGGAGCAGGCCGTGGACGGTCTCGGAGCGCTCGGCGCGGTAGCGCCTCGAGGACCCGTCGTCGCCTCGCCGCTCCACGACCAGCCCCTTAGCCATGGCTTTCTCGAGCCACTCCACGAGGAGGGGGACGACCTCTTCGGGCATGCGCCGCGTGAGGGGCGGATGGCCCGAGTGGAACGAGCGCGCGAAGCCGCCGATGCGGTCGACCCCGAGCAGGATGCCCGAGGCCTCGGTCTTGATCGCGTCCAGCAGGAGCGCCCGCGCGAGCTTCTCGAAGGCCTCGAGGGCCGGTGGGTCGTGCTGCTCCTCGGCCGTCTCGTCGCCCAGCCGGAAGCCCACGGGCTCGGGCAGCACGGCGCGGTTCTTCGGGGGTGACGGGGGAGGCGTGGGGCTCCGCTGCGGCGCGGGCGTGAAGCCGCGGGCCTCCCGCCGCTCGAAGATCAGCATCACGTCTTCCAGCACGGGGCCCGCGAGAGCGAAGAGCCTCACCTCGCAGCCGGTGGACGCCACGAGCCCGGTCTCGAGGATCGGGTTCTTGGGGTCGGAGGTCGCGACGTGGAGCGTGTTGCCGTGGCGCTGGAAGGGCAGAGCGCGAAGGCGGCGGCGCGTTTCGGCCGGCAGCATGCCCACCACGGAGGCGTCGGCCACGAGGAGGGAGCCGCGGTGGATCGCGGGGACGCCCGAGACCTTGGAGAGCGCCTCGGTGAGGTGCTCCTCGGTGACGGCGCCCACGGCGAGCAAAGCGCGCTCGATGGAGCCGCCGTTCACCTTCCTCCAGTCGGTCGCCTGGCGCAGCGAGGCGAGCGTCAGCTCGCCCCAATCCGCCAGGAGCTGTCCGACCTCGATCGGCATGTCCCCTCCACCTGAAGGACGCAGTCTAATTCCTACGACCGGGGGAAGTACTCGCGGAATCGGCGGTCGACGAGGCGAACCGTCTCGGGGTCGGCCTCGACCACCTTCGGGAACCACGGTTTCATGCGCGCGTCGATGACGATGGGCGGGCTCATCGCGACGTGGTTGCGCACGATGGACTTGCGGGCGTGAAGGTCCGCCGCGGGCTCGAAGCGGGTGAACACCGTCCACAGGAACGAGCGCGTGTCCTTTGCGGCCGACGCCGCGTCGTCGACCAGCGCGACGAGCGGCCAGCCCTGGATCTCCGCCGTTTCCAGGAGCCGTGACGGGAAGTCGCGGTCGGCCTCGTAGGACGGCCCCTGCACCACGAGAGCGCCCGGGCAGAAGACCTGGGCGTCCGTGGTGCCGGCAGGGAGCGGCCCCGAGAACGAGCGCGGCAGCTCGCGGATGGGCTCGCCGATTCCCGCCATCACGCCCTTGGAGCCCTCGTTCACCCTGGGGCCCGTGTAGTCGAGCGTGTCCATGGCGAGGTTCGAGAACACGAAGAGATCGGTCTCGAAGCGGCAGCGCTCGAGGATGTGCGCGAGGAGCCCGGGGAAGTCGCGGAGGTCGCGCCGCGCGTCGGTGAGGAGGAGAAATTTCGTGAGCGAGAGCTGCCCCTCGCCCAGGATGCGGAACGCCGACGCCATCGCCTCGCGTCCGTAGCGGTCCTTCACGATCGCGCCCGCGAGGGAGTGGAAGCCCGTGTCGCCGTAGCTCCAGAGGTCCACGACCGAGGGCATCACGAGCGGGAAGAGCGGCGAGAGGAGCTCCTGCAGGTAATCGCCCAGGTAGAAGTCCTCCTGGCGCGGCCTGCCGACGACCGTCGCCGGATAGATGGCGTCGCGCCGCCGGTACATGCGCTTCACGTCGAAGACGGGGTAGTCGTGCGCGAGGGAGTAGTAGCCGTAGTGGTCGCCGAAGGGGCCTTCCGGGCGGCGCACGTGAGGCGGGACCTCGCCCGTGAGAGCGAACTCCGCGTTCGCGACGAGGCGGTGCGGATGGCCGGGAACGCGCGTGAGCGGCAGCCGTCCGCCGAGGAGGAGCGACGAGAGGAGGAGCTCCGGCACGCCCTCGGGGAGCGGCGCGAGCGCGCCCAGCATGAGCGCGGGCGGGCCGCCCAGGAAGATCGTGAGGGGCAGCGGCTTGCCGTTCTTCTCGGCCACGTGGTGGTGGAAGCCGCCGCCCTTGCCGATCTGCCAGTGCACGCCCGTTCGCGCGCGCTCGTGGATCTGGATGCGGTAGATGCCGAGGTTGTGCTCGTGCTTCTCGGGGTGCTCGGTGTAGACGAGGGGCAGCGTGAGGAACGGGCCGCCGTCCTCGGGCCACTGCGTGAGCGCGGGCAGGCGCGTGAGGTCCACGTCGTCCTCGACGATCTCGGTGACGGGCGCGCGGTTCGTCTCGGCGAGGCCCACCTTGAGGCCCTGCCCGAAGAACGAGCGGTAGCCCCAGAGCTTTTTCGGCGTGGGCGGCACGAGCTCCACCGCGGCCTTCACGAGCGTCTCGATGAACTCCTTGGGGCGGCGCCCGAACGCCATCTCCACCCGGCCGTTGGTGCCGAAGAGGTTCGTGACGACGGGGAACGGCGAGCCCGTGACGTTCTTGAAGAGGAGCGCCGGTCCGCCGGCCTCGATCACGCGGCGGTGGATCTCGGGCAGCTCGAGGCGCGGGGAGACCTCGGCGTCGATCTCCTGGAGCTGGCCCGTTTCGCGAAGGGCGGAGAGAAAAGCACGCAGGTCTTGATGCACGGGCCGAGAGTACGCGAAGGCGTTCAGCCGCGGCGGCGGAGAGCGATCCACGTGGAGAGGCCGAGGACCGCCGATCCGAGGAGCACGTGGATCACCAGTGAAATCGCGATCCCGGCCGGAACGAACCCGACGCGAAAT